>JASGMZ010000102.1 GCA_030156305.1 Bacteroidales bacterium
GAGGATTAATCCGCCAAGCCGCTCCAAGCGGCTAGGCGGGTTATAACAACTAAATCGCTCCAATCGGCCAGATGGTTTAAAAATTTTGGCTCTATTAAATTACATTGTTGTTACGAAAATTTTGTTTTCTTGCAAAAAATTATAAACAAAGTTAAGTCAACAAAACAGTACGGTTACAAAGAAAAAATAACTTTAACATTTTTCTTATGATATTCGATATTTTTCATTTAATTATATTGGCTCTATTAAAACAAAAATACCTGGAATGCTTAGGGCTTGTAAGTAAATAACCTATACATTTTGGCTTGTTCTTTTGCCCTTTATCTTCGTTGTAAAATCGTTAAATAGCTATGGCTATTCGCCTCATTTACGCCTTGATAAAAAACAAAATTACTTCGCCAATTCTGTATACTTTATTGCCTTACAAGCCCTTAGCATTGGAATAAAACGAAATAATGTATTGCTATTCTGTCCCAGCAACAATGAAAAATAAAAAATTATGATGTCATATTTCGACAAGCTCAATATGACATCATAAATTTTCTAAAACTTTTACTACCTTTACGGTTATGAATATTTTAATCCAATATGCCACCATTGTAACGTCAAAGCAATCCTTTAATGCCGATATTTTTATATCCAATGGCAAAATTGCTCAAATAGGAAGCTCATTACAAATTTTAAAGCCTATCGATAAAATTATTGATGCAAGTGCATATTTTGTATTCCCTGGAGGTATTGACCCGCATGTTCATATGCATCTACCCACACCAGCTGGTTATTCGGCTGATGATTTTGCTACAGGAAGCAAAGCTGCACTTTTAGGTGGCACCACCACCCTGCTCGATTTTGTGACACCACAAAAAGGGCAATCCTTAATTGACGCACTCATTGATCGAAAAGAAGAAGCCAATTCATCGCTTTGCGATTATTCGTTTCATGTTAGCCCTATAGAGTGGACAAAAACTACACGGCAGGAAATAAAAGACTGTATTGAAGCCGGAATCACATCTTTTAAAGTATATATGGCCTACAAAGAAACCGTAGGTTTAAATGATGAAGATATTTTCAAGGTGATGCATACCGTTGGGAAATTAGGTGGAATAGTAACCTTACATTGCGAGTCGGGCGATAAAGTCGAAGAGCTGAGAAATAAATTAGCCGGAGAAAACAAAGTAAGTCCAGAATATCATCCGGTTTCACGCCCTCCGGAAACAGAAACAGAATCTGTTCAAATGGCCATAGAAATGGCTAAACTAACAAAATGCCCAATTTACATAGTACATACATCAGTCGGTAATTCATTAGAATTTATTGAAAAGGCACAACAAGAAAAACAACAAGTTTATTCCGAAACATGCCCACATTATCTTTTACTGAATGATGCAAAATATAAAGGTGATTTTAAAGAAACAGCAAAATACGTTCTAAGTCCACCTTTACGAAAAAAAGAAGACCAAAATATGCTTTGGGATGCTATTAGAAACGGAATAATAAAAACTATCGGAACCGACCATTGCCCTTTTAATTTTAAACAAAAGCAAGCAGGAATAAATGATTTCAGGAAAATCCCCAATGGTGCCGGAGGTGTTGAGCATCGGATGCAATTACTTTATACTTACGGCGTTTTAAGAAATCGCATGAGCTATAATCAGTTTGTTGATATCACTTCCACACAACCTGCAAAAATTTTTGGCCTATATCCTCAAAAAGGAGAAATTGCTGTGGGCTCCGATGCCGATATGGTTATATGGAATCCAAAAAAAGAAAATACCATTACAGCACAAAACCACCACCAAAATTGCGACTTAGAAATTTATGAGGGTTTTAAAACCATTGGAGCTCCCGAAATTGTAATTGCTAATGGCCAAATCGTTGTTGAAAACAAAAAGTTGGTTTCATCTCCAAAAGGGAATTTTTTAAAAAGAAAAATTGAATATTGAATAAATTTTCACAAATTAATTTCCATACATACAAAAAAGTAAAAAAAGCAGGTTAAAAACCTACTCTCTTTTTATTTCTTTTTAAAATCTGTTGTAATATTTCCGAAGGATTTTCAAATTTATTGGTAAACATCATTGCAGCAATGATATAAGGCTTGAAACCTGCTTCCAGATAAGTTCTGATTCTGTACTTCTCGAATACATCAGCACTTACCTCACCTTCTTTACACGAAACACCGCTAATATCTGCAGGTAAACAGTGCATATACAATGCATCCTGATTTTTAGTCAATTTCAACTTATCCTCATTATATTCCCAGTGTTTGAACTTTGCATTGTTCGCTAAACAAGTTTGTTCAAGTTTTTTTAAACCTTCAACATCGGCATTTTTTAAAAGTTCAGTTCGTTGTTGCATAATATGAAATGGAGCCCAACTTTTGGGATATACAATGTCCGCATCTCTCATTGCATCTTCCATAGAATGTGAAATATTAAAAGTCCCACCACTTTGATTAGCGTTATTTTTCGCCATATCAACAATTTCAGGAATTAAGTCATATCCTTCGGGATAAGCTAATTCTATGTTCATTCCAAAACGAGACATTAAAGCAATAATTCCTTGTGGAACCGATAATGGTTTTCCATAACTTGGCGAATAGGCCCAGCTCATTACAATCTTTTTCCCTTTTAAATCGTCCAGCGAACCAAACTGATTTTTCAAGTGTAATAAATCAGCCATCGATTGTGTTGGGTGATCCATATCACATTGTAAATTAACTATTCCTGGCCGAGTGGGTAATACACTCTTTTCAAAACCTTCGTCAAGCGCATCTCCTACTTCACGCATGTATTTATTTCCCTCGCCGAGGTACATATCATCGCGTATACCAATAAAATCGGATAAGAAGGAAATCATATTGGCTGTTTCGCGAACTGTTTCGCCATGTGCAATTTGTGATTTTTGCTCATCTAAATCCTGAACAACACAACCTAACATATTACTTGCCGAAGCAAAGGAAAAGCGCGTGCGGGTAGAGTTATCGCGAAAATTAGAAATCGCCAACCCCGAATCATAAACTCTTGGTGAAATATTTTGATCTCTCATGCCTTTTAATATCTCAGCCACTTCTAAAATTGCTTTTAAGTCTTCCTGGCTTTTTTCCCAGGTCAATAGAAAATCCTTATGATATAAATCTGTGTTTAACTTACCTGATTTTTCTATTTTATCTCTTAAGTTCATATTAATTCTTTTTACGTTTATTACTTTTAAAGAGAATAGGCATGAATTAAATTTCGTAAGCAAAAGCAGCATAAAATGCCGATGCCACAACCAAATCATCAATTGCCACTTTCTCGTTTGGAGCATGTGCCAGTACTTCATTTCCAGGTCCAAAGCCAATGGTTGGAATGCCATATACTCCATTGGTCATGATCCCATTGGTCGAAAATGTCCATTTATCAACGTGAACCTCTTTATGATATAAATTTTTAAATGCCTGTTCACCTTTTTGGATAATCTCATGGTTTGCTGGTATTTTCCATGTAGGATAATATTTTTCCATTCCATACTCTACCCCGGTATATGCTTTTGCCTTATATTCAAGAACTTCTACTTTTGCATTCATTCCTTGTATTAACTCTTCAATTTCAGCAATAGCTGATTCTTTGGTTTCTCCCCAGGTTAAACGCCGGTCAAGGTGAATTCTGGCATAATCAGCAACAGCACATAATGAAGGGCTTCCTGTTACCATTTCAGAAATAGTAATAGTTCCTTTACCCAGAAAATCATCGTATTTTAATCTTTCGTTCAGTTTTTCTATTTCCAGTGCTGTTTGTGATGCCATATAAATAGCATTTTTTCCTCGTTCGGGAGCTGAACCATGAGAAGAAACACCATAAAAATGTACATGCATTTCCATACGTCCACGATGGCCACGATAAATATTTAGATTGGTAGGTTCAGTGCTAATTACAAAATCGGGTTTGATTTTATCTTCTTCAACAATATACTTCCAACAGAGTCCATCACAATCTTCTTCGATAACACTACCCACAAAATAAATAGTGAAGTCTTTATCAAAACCTAATTCTTTTAAAATTTTCCCTGAGGTCACAAAAGCTGCTGGCCCTCCCTTCTGGTCAACCGTTCCTCGTCCATGAACAAAACCATCTTTTATTTCACCCCCCAACGGGTTAAAATCCCAGTTATCCATATTTCCCATGTTAACCGTATCCATATGGCCATCGATAGCCAGAATTTTTTTCCCACCTTGCCTGCCGGCAGGAAGGTTTCCAATTCGTCCAATAACATTCCCTAATCCGTCAATTCGTACTTCATCAAATCCAGCTTCTTCCATTTGTCTTTTTAACTCCAATTGAACTTCTTTTTCCTCAAGACTCAAGGATTTAATTTGCACTAATTTGGATAAATTTTGTGCTGTATAATCACGATATTTTTTTGATAACTCGTTAATTTTCTGATAAATATTTTCCATCTTATAAATGCATTTAAAATTTAACATCTAAAATTACACTTTTTATAAACATAAGACCCTTTACAGAATAACTTTATATCAAACAAATATTATTTTAGGTAATTTTTCTAATAATTTTATGTTTATGGCAAAATTTGCCATTATATTAAAAATTTTAATAACAAAATTATTTTCTACTAAAATTTGATACTTTTATAAAATCAAAATTTTTAAAATTTAAAAATATGGAAATTTGGAATTTTATTTATCATCAATTATCTAAAAATAAAAATGTAGTATTAATTACGGTCGTTGAACGAAATGGAAGCAGTCCGGGGGTTGTGGGCTTTAAAATGGCTGTATCAGCATCCGGAGAAATGGAAGGTTCTATTGGTGGAGGAATAATGGAATATAAAATGAGCAATTTAGCAAAAACCATTGCAATGGAAGGAAATAAAAATCCTTTTGTAAAAAAACAAATCCATAATCCTGATGCTGGAGATGAAAAATCGGGTTTAATATGCTCCGGTGAACAAACACATGCTTTTATCCCTTTAAATTCTTCTCAGTTAAATGAGATTAAAAAAATAGTTGATGTTTTAGCAAGAGGAGATAATGGGGTATTAAATCTTACGAATAATGGCCTGTTTTTTAACGAGAATATGAAAAGTGAGGAACCTAATCAATACATGTTTAAAAATGATGATGATTGGGAATACAAGGAAAAAATAGGATTAAAGGATACCATCTTTATATTTGGTGCCGGACATATTAGTGTTCCATTAAGCCAGGTTTGCCGAATGCTTGATTTTCGGGTTGTTGTGTTAGATGACCGAAAAAATCTTTCAACATTTGAAAATAATCACTTTGCTCATCAAAAGCACATCATCGATTTTAAAAACATTGCCGACATAGTACCCGAAAATCAACATAGTTATGTGGTTATTATGTCCTTTGCCCACAAAAATGATGAAGTAATTTTGGAACAAATGGTTAACAAAAATTTAAAATACCTTGGGATGATTGGCAGTAAGAATAAAATAAAAACAATTTACGACTCATTAATCCAGCAAGGAATCTCTGAAAAAAATCTTTCCAGGGTTGATGCCCCTATCGGGCTTTCAATTAACAGTAAGACTCCAGCTGAAATTGCCATAAGTATTGCTGCTAAAATTATACAGGTAAGAAATTCATAAATCACTTAATTTCAGATAAATGTATAATTGTTAAAAATATGTTAATATTAAATTGATTTTTTCAATTTCTGTATGGATGATTTCCTTATATTTGTCCAAAATATACATTTTGATATTAAAAATGATATTGATAATCTTTAAAAATCAAATTAAGTCAACCGAACAAAATATAAGGGTCAGAAGACCCAATTAAAACAGGTTTCTTTTTCAGAAACCTGTTTTTTTTTGTGCAATAACGAACTATTATGATATTTTTAATTTTTAGTATTCTCTCGTCAACCGCTATTTATGTAATATTTAAATATATCGATCGCATTAAAATCGCATCATTTGATGTTATCATAATTAATTACATAACTGCCTCCATATTAGGGTTACTTCTCTCCGATACTCAAGCAGATATTTTCCCTATTTATCAAAATCAATGGTTCCCTTATGCCATTTTAATAGGAGTCCTGTTTATTTTGATGTTTGTGGTAATCGCCAAGTCATCACAAATTGTAGGAATTGCCATTACCACCGTATCCAATAAAATGTCGGTAATCATTCCAATTACTTTTTCAATACTAATCGACCCGTTGGATAAACTTACAAATCTTAAAGCAGCAGGTATTATTCTTGCTATTTTAGCTGTATTTCTGTCCGTTTACCGAAAACGTAAAATTGAATTTGACCCCCGCAATATTTATTTACCCATTATTCTATTCCTGGGGATGGGAATTGTGGATTCAATCGTAAAATATGCTCAGCAATATTACGTAAATGATGATGTACTCCCGTTGTTTACCGTAATTCTTTTTATCATGGCTGCTATTGCCGGGTTGGTTACTAAGTTATTAAGAAAAACACCATTTAAAGCATTAGTCAATCCAAAAGTATTGATGTGGGGAATTCTTTTAGGAATAAGTAATTATGGATCATTATATTTTGTAATAAAAGCGCTAAATTATAAAGATACTTATGGCGGCCATATTGGCGGTTCGGTTGTATTTGGTATCAACAACCTGGGAATCATTGCATTATCTGTAATCATCGGATTATTAGTTTTTAAAGAAAAAATATTAAAAATAAACTGGGTAGGAATCATTATTTCATTTATTGCAATTTATATTTTATCAATTACATAAGATGGCCGATTATAACGATGAATACTTAACCATTAGTAAACCTTCTGAGGGATTATTTAAAGATCGCGGAAGCAAATTCCTGGCTTTTGCCTTTCCTGTATCTTCGGAAGAAGAAATAAAAGTCATTCAGGAACAACTCCGAAACAAATATCATGATGCGCGGCATCATTGTTTTGCCTACATGCTCGGCCCTGAAAAAAAAGTATATCGTGCCAATGATGATGGTGAGCCTTCAAGTACTGCAGGGAAGCCTATCTTAGGACAAATTCGATCCTTTAATTTAACCAATATTCTTATTGTAGTAATACGATACTTTGGGGGGACAAAGCTGGGCGTTGGAGGACTAATCAATGCATACAAAACAGCAGCAGAAGAAGCGTTAAATAATGCAAAAATCATTAAAAAAACATTACATGATATTTACGAATTAAAATTTGATTACCCACAAATGAATGAAATAATGCGAATTATGAAAGAAGAAAATATAGAACAAATAGACCAACATTTTGAATTAACATGTTCCATTACACTGGCTTTACGAAAGGCTGAAGTAGATAAAATATTAAGTAAATTCGATCGAGTGGAAAAATTAAAAATTGAATTTGTTGAAACAAGATAATTTATTTTAAGTATCATTAAATAACCAGGATGAATGAAAAACAAAAATTTAGTATCCATCACCGATTTCTCAAAAGAAGAAATCTTTAAAATTCTTAATTTAGCAGAAGAATTTGAAAAAAATCCAAACCAAAATCTTTTAGAAGGCAAGGTCATAGCTACTTTGTTTTTTGAACCCTCTACCCGAACCCGTCTAAGTTTCGAAAGTGCAATTAGCCGATTGGGTGGGAAATATATTGGATTTACCGATGCGGCCTCTTCGAGTGTTAAAAAAGGGGAATCATTAAAAGACACTATAATGACGGTTGCAAATTATAGTGATATGATTATTATGCGTCATCCTATTGAAGGGAGTGCCCGCTGGGCCAGTGAAGTTTCCAGGGTTCCTGTTGTGAATGCTGGCGACGGGGCTAATCAACACCCAACACAAACATTACTCGATTTATTTTCCATACGCAAAACACAGGGCACCCTCGATAATCTAAATGTTTTTTTTGTGGGTGATTTAAAATATGGACGTACGGTACACTCACTGTTACAAGCCATGTCGATGTTTAATACCACTTTCAATTTTATTTCACCTGAGGAATTAAAAATTCCGGTTGAGTATAAAATGTTTCTCGATAAAAAGGGTTTAAAATATTATGAACACCGCGATTTTTCGGATATTATTTCACATGCAGATATTATTTATATGACACGTATACAACGTGAACGATTCTCTGATCCTATGGAATATGAAAAAACGAAAAACTCTTATGTTTTAAGAAAAAACATGCTGAAAAATACCAAAGAGAACATGAAGATTTTACACCCTCTGCCAAGAGTTAACGAGATTAATATTGATGTAGACAGCGATGAAAAAGCATATTACTTTACTCAGGCACTTAATGGTGTTTTTACACGCCAGGCTATTATTACTTCAATCCTTGGTTTAAAATAAATAAAATTTAAGTATTATGACAGAAAAAAAATTACAAGTGAGTGCCATACAAAACGGTACCGTTATCGATCATATCCCTGCAGACAAATTATTTGATGTAATTGATATTCTGGGACTAGATAAAATAAACAATCAAATTACTTTTGGTACAAACCTGGAAAGCAAAAAAATGGGACTAAAAGCTATTATCAAACTATCAGACATATTTTTCGCTGATAACGAGATTAATAAAATAGCACTGGCAGCTCCCGAAGCAAAATTAAATATTGTAAAAGATTATCAGGTAGTTGAAAAGAAAATCGTTGAAGTTCCCGATAGTATTTCGGGTATAGCCAAATGTGGAAATCCAAAATGTATTACAAACCACGAAGAAATAATTACAAAATTTCAGGTAGTAAACAAGAAAAAAGTAGCTTTAAGATGCCACTATTGTGAAAAAATAACAGATTCAGAACATATGGAGATTTTTTAACTAATGATTTTATTTGATGATAAAAAACAAGCCAGACTATAAAAGCCTGGCTTACTTGTATTAAAAGAAATATTTGAAGTTTTATCGTATGCGGTCCATACTCCGAATCAATGCTTCGTCTTTACCAATAGCCCTTATAGCGAGATAAGTTAAAACAGCCGAAACAAACGGAAATACTACAGTAATTTTGTAACTTACCACACCGTTAAGTTGATTGGTAAAACTTTGAATATAATAATAATTAAGCCCTAAATAACCAATCATTAAGAATATGTTAATCAGATTGATTCGCATTTGTAATATTCGTTTCTTATAAAAGAAAATACTCGAGAAAGAAATCAACACAATAATAGAAAGTAAAATAATTGGCGGCACCGTTAAGGAATAAATACTATCTTCCTCTAAAAAGGCCAATCCGTTAAACTGAAAAATAAAAACCTGTCCGTTGTCGGCCAATAATTCTGCATAAGGATAGAAAAATATGGATGCCATTAAAATGGTTACTACTACTAAATAAACCGACTGAATTCTCTGAATCATAACGTATTAAAATAAATTCTTTTTTACATAGCTTTTAATAACCACAAAATTAGCTGATTTTATTTATTTTTACATTAAAATATATTAAATTCTATCATTTTTCCCCATTCTATTTAACCTGACGTATTCATAAATATTATATTTTTCAATATTTATGAATAGTACAAGTTAACCCTGACTGGGGAAAATCAAAGGTTTATACTAATTAAAC
>JASGMZ010000002.1 GCA_030156305.1 Bacteroidales bacterium
GATACCTCTTCACTTCGTGAAGAGATATATTTTTAGCCGGTTTTGTATTGCTATATAGTGCCAAAGTTAGTGGAATGACTAAAAAATAAGCAAAAATAAAAAAAGCAAAATTAAAATTATGTTGTATATTCTGAGTTAATTCTTACGTATTCGTAACCTAAATCACAACCATAGGATGTATTTTCTTCATTACCTAATTTTAAATCCACTATTATTTTTATTTTCTCATTTTTCATAATTTCTTCTGCTTTTATGAGCTCCGCTGTTCCTTCGTCTGCTATCTGTTCCCCATCCTTAACAAGATAAACCTCTTCTTTAAAATCGCCAATCAAAACGTCTATTTTATTCATGTCCATCTCTGCTCCACTGTATCCCACTGCAGCTACAATTCTACCCCAGTTAGGGTCGCTACCAAATAATGCAGTTTTTACTAAGAGTGACCTAACAACTGACATAGAAGCTTTTTTTGCATCTTCTTTGGTCTTAGCCCCTCTTACCAAGACTTCCATGAATTTTGTAGCTCCTTCTCCATCGCTTACAATCATCTTTGCGAGCTCCCTGCATACATAGGCAATGGCTTTATCAAAAGTTTCTTTACAGTCTTTGTAGTTAACTCCACTTTCCCCATTTGCAAGAACAAAAACAGTGTCGTTTGTGCTCATATCTCCATCCACAACTGCACTATTGAAGCTCTCATCAACTGCATTTTGTAGTGATTCTGTTAGTTCATCCCTGTTTATTTCTATATCTGTAGTTATGAAACATAACATTGTTGCATGGAGCATGTTTGGAGCTATCATTCCAGCCCCTTTGGCTATTCCTCCGACTCTAACTTTTTTTCCGTTAACTTCAAATTCAACTGCAGTCGTTTTTGGAAATGCGTCTGTAGTCATTATCGCTTTTGCAGAGTTTAAATTATTGTTTTCTTTGGTTAGGATATCGTATGTTTTTTTCAGTCTATCTTTTATAATATCCATTGGCATTTTTCTACCGATTACACCCGTAGAGGCAATCAAAACCTGATTTTCAGGAATGTTTAACAATCTTGCAGTTTCTTTAATCATTTCTTTTGCATCTTCCATTCCATCCTTTGTAAAACAGTTGGCATTACCGCTGTTTGCAACAATTGCCCTTATTTTTTCATTATTTTTTAAAATTTCCTTTGACAGTTTCACAGGATGGGCATAAACCTTGTTTGTTGTAAATACACCTGCGGCAACTGCCTCTTTTTCGGATAAAATTAAAGCTACACCGTATTTATCTTCTTTAAAACCGTTTGCTTTAAATCCTTTTGGAGCTACGACTCCATTATCGATTACTTTTATCTCCAAGTCGTTCATTGTATTATTGGTTTGATTTGTTTGTCCCATTTTTCCACCTGACTTTATAGTATTGAATATAATCGCCATTTATGATATGATATTTTTATTTTTTGTGAAATTGCCATACTTTCAATTTTTCTATGGTAAAGTACAATGTAATGACAAATATAAAAAATGATGATATTAAAGTTGCAGCAGCTCCTCCAACTATCCCAATGTTCTTAACCAAGATATAGTTTAAAATGGCATTTAACACCACGCCAAAGGATATAACATAAAGGGGCACTTTTGCATAACCAAGACCTTGCAGTGAAGCAGCACATATTGTATATGAGCCCATAAATGCAGCTGAGATTGACAGTATCTTCAAGCTTAGGGATGATTCATAATAATCTATATTGAAGAACAGTATAAGCAATTCCTTTGAAAATATGAGGAACATAAATAAAAACGGAGTTACAATTCCTAAATTCATCAGTATGGCTTTTTTAAAGTAATTTACATCCTTTGTTTTTGCGATTCTTGGAATTAATGGTATTGATATTGAAGATGCAAATAAAAAAAGAGCTCTTGACAGTAGTGAAGCATAACCATATAATCCGTTTAACTGTGGGCCCAATATTGACATTATAAATATACTGTCCAAATCGCTTAAAAGTCTGTATGATGCTGTTCCAAGGGCTATAGGTATCGAATAAAGTATGACTTTTTTAACCATCGGGTTTTTAACCATTAATTTAAAACTTCTTATTTTATTTTTAGGTATCAAATTATTTTTGGCTATAAAGTAGAATCCTAAAAGTCCTCCGATAATATAACCTAAAGATATGGATAAAATACCGCCCATCACACCGATAAGTGAAGCTAAAAAGATTGAAAATATTATTTTTGAAGTATGCTCTGCTATCCAAGTTTTAGAGAGCTCCTTTATTTTCAAGCTACCCTGCAAAACTCCTCTATTCCATGATATAAATGCTGAAAATGGGAGGGTCAAGGCTATGATATAATAGATATTAGCATCTAAGTTTTTGTAGTATCCTCCCAAAAAATACTTTAAAAAAATGGTGAATATTCCACCAATCAATGAAAAAATCAACATTACATTTAATACTCCGTAAATCCAAGATGTTTCATTATAATGGGATTTATTGTCGTGTTTGTATTCGGAAATAAATTTTGCCATTGCCGGGGGTATTCCAGAGCAGAAAAAAATAACCAAAGAATCTAAAATAGGTAATACTCCCCTTAAAGTTCCAAAACCCTCTGTTCCAAGTATGTAAGCCATTAAAAAGAAAAATATGTAGGATGCACCTTTTGAATAAATATTTGAGAATATCATGTAGAAACTATCTTTCAATAGGCCTTCTTTTCTAAGGGAATTGAGAACTTTCTTTGATTTTAGATTTTTAAATTTTTTTAACATAATCTCACTAAAAGAAAAATTTTATTATTAATGTTTAAACTTAAAAAAGTGTTATATAAAGAATGTACTCATTGAGTGAAGCAGAATATCCCTTGTAGATTAAACCAGCTCTCCATTAAACGCCTTATTTAATATGGACTCTTTTAACTCTCTGAATATATTCAATTCTCTTTCCTGTAATTCTTCCAACCTTTTTATTTTCTCGGTTAAAATGTCTAAATAATTTACTATCTCCAACTGTCTTTCTAGATTAGGTTGATTGTTTTTGTATGGGATTGGGATTGATAAATTATCAAATACTTCTTTTGAAATAGATGGAATTTCCGAGTCTATGGCATTTTCATTAGGAATTGAAAAATAGTGTTTTATAAAATAATAAATAAACTTATTATAAAGATCGTTATTTATAGACGTTGATATTCTCCCAATATCTGAAATGAGAATATTATCTAGTTCTTCCATGCTTGTTATTTCATTTAATTTAACTAATTCCCAACCTTCTTTATCTGCTATTTCCCTAAAAATTTTATTTAAAACCGAGCTAAATAAACCCCTTGTTTCACCTATTGATTTTTGTTTTAACTCTATTGCGTTATCCAAATCTTTAAAAAGGTACTCTATTTTGTCTATAATTTGTTTTTGTTTTTCAAGCGGGGGTAATAAAAATTCGAATGATTTTATTTCATCCCATGAGCTCTGTGGGTTCATTTCTTGCATGGTTTTGTTAACAAAATTTAAGAAACTTTCAGAGCTCATGGCAATTAAAAGATATTTTGAATAAATTTTAGCAATATCTGGAGTTAATACAAGTATATCTGTCGAACAGGCTCCATCTACATCTGACAAGACGGCCTTATTCAAATATTGGCTTGGTTTTCCATATAAAATATCTCCAGCATAAAATTTGTTTTTGCCATCCTCAACTTCCTTTGGGCTACCATAATTGGATAAATGCCATTCATTGCTTTTAATGTGTTCCAAACCAACATAAACATTTTCATCCTTCATCTCTAAGGGGCTAATCTGCTCTTCTCGAGTATTGCATACTTCCCCCAATTTAACCCATTCCCAACCTTCTGGTATATTATATTCCATAAATTCACCCACAACGATTTTAATTATAATAAATGTTTTAACTTCATTCTTTTAAAACTTCATATGTTCTTCATATTTAATTCCTTTTATACACTTGTATCGAAATGATTAACAAGTAAATTCAAACTTATTTTAATATAAATCACTCTTCTACATCCTTTCCTTAAATAATCCACTGTCATAGGTGTATTTTTTTCGCTTCGATTACTCCGACTACTGTTTTTATTCGAGCTCCTTTAAAATTTTCTCAATGATGGGTTTTAATTTTGTGAGCCCCTTTCTAATCAGTTTCCAAATTAAATTATAATCAGCATCCCAATATTGGTAAAGTAGGCTGTTTTCTATTTCTTCTAATTTTTTAAAAGGTACATTTTTATATTTTTTCTTAAATTCTTCATCAATATATTTTGACGCTTCCCCTATAATTATCAAACATTGAGATACTGCATCTTTTGTTAGTTTGTCATTTAAAAATTCTTTGTAATTCATATTTTTTGTAAATTCGATGGTGTAATTAATATTTTCTAAAATATCAGTTAAAAATACTTTATTATTTTTTTCAAATTTGTATATTAATTCGTCATCAGTTGATTTTATTAATTCTGATTTAATATTGTTTTTAAGTATTAAATTTATATTTTCATTAAATAAGTTCTCCAAATAATTTTCTAAACTTACATAATTATCCAAATTTTCATACTCATCTTCAAATTCAACTAAAATATCAATATCGGGTGTTTCTTGCTCCCATTTTGGTAAATCCTTTAATATTCCGATAGTTTTAACTTTGTATTTTTCTTTAGTTCTTTTTGTACTCTAAAAGTATGTTTTTTATTTCGTTTAAGGTTTTCGTAGCGAAGCGGAGAGCTACAAAAACCGAAGGTTTTTGTTTAATCATGATATCCCCTCGGAGCTCCCAAAAGTATATATTATGTTAATATCGTATTAATATTATATAAATAAAAGGTGGTGTTAATGGTTAAAGCAATAGTCAATATTTCAGATGAAAACAATCAAGTAATTAACATTATAAAAGCAAAATACAACCTTAAAGACAAAAGCGAAGCGATAAATAAGATAATAGAAGAATACGCAGAAATATTATTAGAACCAGAGTTAAAACCTGATTATGTTGAGAAAATAAAAAGAATTATGGAAAATGAAACACCCATACATATCGGCTCTGTTGAAGAACTAAATAAAAGATATTTGGGTGAATAGATGTATGATATTGAAATCATGCCCTCGTTGGATAGGATACTTACAAAATTATCTAAAAAAGATGGGAAAAAAGTAGAAATCATCTTAAAAAAGATTAGTGAAATAAACAAAAATCCACACCACTATAAAAATTTAAGAACACCAATGGAAGATTTTAAAAGAGTTCATATTGATAAAAGTTTTGTTTTAATATTTACTGTGGATGATAATGAAAAGAGAGTTATATTTGTAGATGTTGCTCACCATGATGAGATATATAAAAATAAAAGAATATCAAAAATAAAGAAAATATTGCAATAACCATATTTTTAAACTGTATTGAACCATACAGCACGTTTTATACTCCTGGAAATAACAAAGGCATATATTTAAATACTCTAAGCGCGCAGTATAAAAACCAAAATAACAAATACAACAAGGAACCACACAATAACATAACAATAATAATTCTAAAAATAGCAAACATCAAATAATACTCTTTAAATAGTGCAGTGCTAAAAACTAAACTTGCCACTTTTTTTCAAGCAAGTTTTCCACTGACTCTTTATGAATTCCCACTGAATATCTTTCCCCATCTAACTCTATTACTGCAAAACTTCTGGATTTTTCAGACGAATCAACCCTAATATATAAACCTCCATAATCCATCCTTGTTAAAGTATATTCTGTAAAATGCAAATGCCCATTAAGCACAATTTTTGGTTTTATCAAATTAATGGTATCCATAATCAATTTTGAACCTTTAGATATTCTGAATTTAAAACATTCCAATTCATTAGAAGAATACACAGGCAATTCAGGAGTTTCATGACAGAGAAAAAAGTCTATTGAGTAAAGAGACGTTTGAGTTTCCTCAAGAAAATTCCTTGCCTTTATTATAAATGAATCACCCCTTTGCCTTGGCACACCCTTCTTCATTAATCTCTTTTCACTATAAATGCCATTAACTCCACATATTTTCAAACCGCAAACTTCAACCACTTCAAAATCCTGCAAAAGCGCCGACCTACCAAGACTGGGGGCAATAATCTGAGTGAGCTCTTGCATATTCTCATGATTTCCAAAAATTGTAAGGAGGGGTATTTTCTCTAGAATTGGTTGAATAGAATTTCTTGTTAATCCTTCGTCCCAATCTCCTGCTGATAGGAGTAAATCTGGCCGGGTTTCTATTATGATTTGATTTAACCATTCAAATTGAGCATTTTCTATCATAGTAGTATGCAAATCACTAATAAATAGAATTCTCATATTATCCCATAATTGTTATAACTGTTATTTTTCTGCATTTGAAGAAACTTACTAGGTTAAATGTTTGCGTATTTTTGAATATAATCGAACTTTATAATCGAGTGAGATCTACAGTTTTATTACTTGGCAAATATATTAACACATTAAATTTCAATTAAAGAGAGGACTATACTATTTAAATAGTCTTAAACTGCGCCGTACTCCAAAAAAAGGACATAAATCAACTTAAAAGTATAAAAATACCACTATAAATTACAAAGGCATAATCCCATCCAATTCAATACAAAATAATGACCGATTTCTTTTTTTAATTTATTATCCACCGTAATCATTACTACACTGTTATCCATCATCCACAAACTTACTATTCCCTATTACCGGACCTGGAGGTTATTGCCCAACACCACCAAAAGGAGCTCTCTCACTAGCATATACTTATTAAGAGAACTAGGCACACTTGATCCAAATAGTCTGTTTTATTTAAAATATATTATTTTTTCTTTTAGAAGTGAATAAAAGTATTTAAAAAACATGCCTCCGTAATATTACAAAGGCATATATTCAATAAGGTTAACATTGGCATATATTGTGTGAATGGAAAAGTAGAGAATAATATAAGTTTTTCTGATTTTTTCTAATAATTGGCGTTAAATGCGCCTCTGGTTAAGTTTCTTATGTTGGATGTTATGTTTAAAAAACTTAAGATATGAGTAAAAATAAAATACAAGGAAGTAAATATTTACAACTTAAGTCTATATCTATCCTTTAATAGGTATTGAAAATGTTAGGTACCTTCGGATGTATGAACATGCGCCATATTTATTATATATTTCATCAAGTTTTTCATTGATTTGTTCATTTTTTCGCTTAGCAATTCATGGTTGGTGCTAACATCCTCTGCAAGAGATTTCTTTTAAGTTTTTTCATTAATTTTACATCTTTAAATTTATTTACCAAAAATTCAGACCAATCATGCTCCTTGCAAGCATATATAAACAACTCATCCCTAACGAAGAACCTATACCTGTTTTAAAATCTTATCTTCAAATTAGTGGATAAAAAATAGAATACAGCGCTAAAAATCTATGATACTACTGAGTCCTATTAAAATAGTTAGATAATGCCTTATAGATTAAGTTAGTCATCAAAACGAAGGGCCAAGGCTGGTTTTTACTAAAATTAAGATTATTAACATATTTCAGATGTATGAACATGCGCCACATCATATGGTGTTAAATACACTTAAATTTCTTATAAATTGCGCTATTTAGTATTTATTGGACAATTGATTATATTGTGCCTTTGTAATATATTACAAGGGCATATACTAGTTCTGGATACTGTATAGAAAAAACTATTCGATGCTAATGATAGGTTAAAAATGAAGATACGAAAACTTATAAAACTTTAAGCAATTTAAACTTATATACTGATGAAGAAGAGAAAAATGAAAAATTATTTAAAAGATTAAAAAAAGAAAATTAATAATTTCCTACTTTGCTTTTTATGGGGGATATAATGGGGAATATTATGGTTTTAGAACTAATGAATTAATTGAACAAGAAGAAATAGACGAAATACATGTTTCTGGATTGTTATGGAAATTTAGATTACATATATAAAAATTTGGCAATTGTTGGATATGGGGGCGATTGTTTATACTTTTGGTATTAATACTGGTAAAAAGGTTTGGGAGTTTGAAACAAAAAGGGGTAATCTCATTTTGTAAGTATGGCAATATTGTGATGGTTGGATGTTATGATGATGCATTTATGCCTTAAATTCAAATAATGGCTCTAAACTTGGGAGTTTGAGGCGAGTAGTAGTATAGAGGGTCAATGAAAAAAGATATTTTAGTGATGAAATGTAATATCGGGCATATTTATGCTTTTGATTTTAATATAATATCGGATAATCTCTTAAAAAGTAAATAAATGTTTTAACCGTATCGCCCTTAACGGGCTTCGTGCCTTATTGTGAGGGAACTATAGTTGTATATATAGGATTACAATAGGGGGACATTATGAATACTGATTTATCATTTTTAACTAATGAAAAGGGCAATAAACTTGTAGATAGATTTTCAATACTATTGAAAGATACTAAATTTTTTGACTGTCTGGTTGGTTATTTTTATGCTAGTGGATTTTATGCATTATATAAATCATTAGAAAATACTGAAAAAATTAGAATACTCGTAGGTATCAATACGGATAAAAAAACTTTTGATTTAATTCAGGAGGCTGCGGGGGACATTAAAAAATATAGACTATCATTCAAAGAAGTTAAAGAAAATTTTTCAGAAAGCATAATTTCAGAAATGGAAACTTCTGAAGACTCATGCACTGTTGAAGAAGGAATTAAAAAATTCATTGAATGGCTTAAATCTGGAAAACTTGAAATAAGGGTATATCCCAAAGCTAAAATCCATGCAAAACTTTACATAATGAGTTTTAAAGAAGGGGATAGGGATAAAGGCAGAGTCATTACAGGTTCAAGCAACTTCACGCGCTCTGGATTGGTGGATAATCTTGAATTCAATGTGGAATTAAAAACCAGGTCTGACTATGAATTTGCATTAAATAAATTTAATGAATTATGGGAGGATTCGGTAGATGTTTCGGAAGAGTACGTTAGAACAGTTAATAAAAAAACATGGTTAAATGAGGACATCACGCCGTATGAATTATATTTAAAATTCCTTTACGAATACATGAAGGAAAAAATAAATTTAGATTTAACTGATGAATTTGAAAGTAAATTCCGACCTGATAATTTTATGGATTTAAAATATCAAAGGGATGCAGTCCAAGATGCAAAACTTAAACTTGAAGAATATGGAGGAGTTTTTATTTCCGATGTTGTTGGTTTGGGAAAAACATACATAGCCACAATGTTGGTTCAGCAACTTGGTGGTGAAACTCTTGTAATTGCTCCGCCAGTATTGATTGATGAAAGAAATCCAGGCTCTTGGAAAAATGCCTTTTATGATTTTGGAGTTAGGGGAAGATTTGTATCAAGGGGCAATTTAGATATGGCATTTGAATATGGTATTGAAAACTTTAAAAATATTATAATTGATGAATCTCATTATTTTAGAAATGAATCTACGGAGATGTATGAAAAATTATTTAGGATATGCAGTGGAAAACGGGTAATATTGGTTTCTGCAACTCCGTTAAATAATAAGCCCATGGATATTCTTGCCCAGATAAAATTGTTTCAAAATGTTCATAATTCCACACTCCCAAATCCAAAGGTAAGGGACCTTGAAAAATTCTTTAAAAAATTAGATGCAAGACTTAAAGGAGTAGATAGGCGAAAGGACAAAGAAAAATATATGAAAATTGTTCAGGAGAATGCAAAAGAAATTCGTGAAAATGTTTTACAGTATTTAATGGTAAGAAGGACTAGAAAAAGTATTGAGAAGTATTATTCAAAAGATTTGGAAAAACAGGGTTTGAAATTTCCAGAAGTTCAGGACCCAAAGCCAGTTTATTATGAATTTGATGAAAAGTTAGATTCAATTTTTGAAGAAACCCTTAATTTAATTACAAAAGAGTTAAAATATGC
Source organism: Bacteroidales bacterium (assembly GCA_030156305.1). Classification (GTDB taxonomy): domain Bacteria; phylum Bacteroidota; class Bacteroidia; order Bacteroidales; family UBA12077; genus UBA12077. Next base: position 9,883 of record JASGMZ010000002.1, read on the forward strand.
AAGATATACTCCAATGCTATATTATAAAGGGAGAGAATTTGATAACCGAATTATTCAGCCACAAAAGAATATGGCAGGATTTATGAAAACCATGCTTTTAAAACGGCTGGAGAGTAGTTTTCACGCATTCAAGATGTCAATTAATAGGTTTATAGGTTATTACGAAAAATTTATAGCTGGATGTGAGGATGGTAATGTTTATATCAGTAAAAAACATCTATCCAAAGTTTTTGAGTTTCAGGAAAACGATGATGAGGAGTCCATTGAAAAGTTAATAAGTGAGGGAAAGGTGGAAATCTACCCTATTAAAGATTTTGAGCCTAAACTTATTGATGACTTAAAATATGATTTAGAGATTCTAAAACATATAAAAGAAATGTGGAGCTCCGTTGATGAAGACCCGAAACTTGATAAATTAATCGATATTTTAGAAACAGATGATGTGTTAAAGGATAATAAGGTAATAATATTTACAGAATCAGAAGAAACTGCAAAATATCTTGAAAGGGAATTAAATCCCTTGTTTAATAATAAAGTTTTGGCATTTTCTGGAACTTCTGACAATAGTTTAAGAAAAATTATAACTGAAAATTTTGATGGAAAATCAAAGGTTAAAAAGGATGAATATATGATTTTAATTTCAACAGAAGTTCTTTCAGAAGGTGTAAATTTACATAGGTCAAATGTGGTAATTAACTACGACATTCCTTGGAATCCTTCAAGAATGATGCAGAGAGTGGGGCGTATAAACAGAGTAGATTCCAAATTTGATAAAATATATATTTATAACTTCTTTCCAGCAACAAAAATAAATGAAAATATGGGTTTGAAGGAAGCCGCAGAGGCTAAAATTAGAAGTTTCATTGAAATGCTTGGAACTGATTCTAGGTTATTAACCGATGAAGATATAAAATCCTTTGACTTATTTTCACGCCTTAACTCAAAAGAAACAGTCATTGGGGAAGATGAGGACGACCCTGAGTTGGCATATTTAGCATATTTGAGAGATATTCGAGACAATGATAAGGAATTATTTGATAAAATAAAAAACCTTCCTAAAAAAGCAAGGACTGCAAAAAAACATAATGAGAATTATAATTCACTGATTACATTCTTTAAAAAGGGAAAAATGAGAAAGATATATCAAACTACACCAGAGGGAGTTAAAGAACTTGATTTTTATAAGGCCGCAGAGATTCTAAAAGCAGATATTGATACAAAAAAGATGAAAATTGGAATGGACTATTATGCTCATCTTGATATGCTTAAGAAAGAATTTAATAAAGTATTCGAAGAGGAACATGTTATTTCAAAAATTAAAATAAGAAGAAGTAGGAATGAGTCTAAATTAATTAAGTTAATAAAAGCCATAAAACAGAATGAAAGAAGGCTCACGGATGATGATGTAGAGTATCTCGACAGGGTGTTGAAACTTATTGAAATAGGCGGTGTATCTAAAAATACCATAAAAACTATACTGGATAATATTAAAAAAATAAATAATAATAGTGGCATGCTTGATTTATTCAAAATGTATAACGAGATAAAAAAAGGAATACCTTATGATTTATTCCAAAAATTAGAATTTAACTCATCGGCAAATATTGAGGGGCCTAAGGAAATAATTCTTTCTGAATATTTAGTGGGGAAGTAAAATGGATAGAAAAAATGCCGTAAAACTTGTTGAAAAAACTTTTGGGGGAGAGTTTAATGAGGATAGGTATTTAGAATTCGTTATCGAGATGTTTGGAGACAGTAGTTTTTTAAAATCTCCTAAGGAATATTCGATGTGGGAAGAATATGCTGAATATACTGATTCTCTCAAATATTACGGGACATATACGGACAGTTCCAATAAAACAATAGATGTTCTATCTGTGAGATTAAAAAAAGATAAATATGTTACTAAGTCGAGGACTGTGCAAAGGAACATTATTTTAAAGTGGATTGGGGGTACAAACAAAGATGGTGCATTAGTTGCATTTTACAGTGATGAGCTCGACGACTGGCGGTTTTCATTTGTTAAAATGGAGTATAAAATTACAGAAGATTTTAAAATTGAAAAGGGTTTTACTCCTGCTAAAAGGTGCTCCTTTTTAGTTGGAAAGAACGAACCAAACCATACCTGTAAAGAAAGATTTCTTGGCATGATAATAGCTGAGAAAAACCCAACTTTAGAGGAAATTGAAGAAGCATTCAGTGTTGAAAATGTATCCGATGAGTTTTTCAAAGAATATAAGGAGTTATTTTTAGATTTAAAAGATGAGCTCGACAAATTATTGGAATGTGATAAGGACATTAAAAAGGAATTTGAAGAAAAAGAGATTTCTACAGTGGATTTCGCTAAGAAATTGCTTGGACAGATTGTATTTATATACTTTCTCCAAAAAAGGGCTGGCTTGGTGTTCAAAGAGACCCTGAAACTGGGAAGTTTAAAGAATGGGGAGCTGGTCCAAAAGATTTTTTAAAGAGGTTGTATGCGGGAGAATATGCCAAATATGAAAATTTCTTTAAGGAGATGTTGGAACCATTATTTTATGAAGCGTTATCTACTCAGAGGGATGATTACTATTCTCCTTTTGACTGTAAAATCCCTTTCTTAAATGGGGGACTATTTGAACCTATTGGGGGCTACAATTGGAAAGAAATTAATTTAAAATTGGACAATGGAATTTTTGAAAAAATTTTTAATGTCTTTGATAAGTATAATTTCACAATAAAAGAGGATGAACCACTGGATAAAGAGGTTGCTATTGACCCTGAAATGCTTGGGAAGGTTTTTGAAAACCTATTGGAGATTAAAGATAGGAAATCAAAAGGGGCATTCTATACTCCAAGGGAAATAGTGCATTATATGTGCCAGCAGAGTTTGATTAATTATTTGGAAACGAATACGGACATTCCACGGGAAGATATTGAAAAATTCATATATCTCAGTGGATTTTCAACTTCGGAATATCAAAGAAAATTAATTGAACTTGAAAAAATAAATGAACAGATGAAAAAGTTTAACAATGTTTTATCAAAAGGATACAGAAAATTATTAAATGAGCGAATAAAGTTAATTAAAAATATAAACTTTCCAAAAAGCATATTGGATAATATAGAAAAAGTTGATGAGCTATTAAGATGCGTAAAAATAGCAGACCCTGCGGTTGGTTCTGGTGCTTTTCCAGTTGGGATTATGAATGAGATTGTAAAGGCAAGGTCTATATTAACACCTTTCTTAATAGCAAAGAATAGTGCAAAAATGGAAGACCGGACACTTTATAAATTAAAATGGGAAACTATTCAAAACTGTTTATACGGCGTAGATATTGATTCATCTGCTGTGGAAATTACAAAACTTAGGTTTTGGTTATCGTTGGTGGTGGATGAGGATAGCCTAAATAATATAAGGGCATTGCCAAATTTAGACCATAAAATAATGTGTGGAAATAGTTTGTTGGATGAATTTGAAGGAATAAAACTTTTTGATGATAGTATTCTTGAAATTCCCGAAGAAGAAGATAAAGAACCTGAGGAATTAAAAAAATTGAAAATTGAAAGGGAAAATTTAGAAAAAACCGCTAAGGAATTGATGTTAAAACAAAAATGGAAGGAACTTGAACCAGTAAGTAAAAAATTAAATGAATTATATGAATATATTAAAAAATTGGAAAATCAATATAAAAAATCAAAAAATAAAAATTTGAATGATTTACAATCTCAAATTACACTGTCCGATGCTATAAATATTAGGCGGAAAAAATCACAGGAGAAACTTGCAGAGCTCAAAAAATTGTATAAAGAATATTTCAATGCCCGAGCTAAACGGGATAAAAATGAGTATAAAGAAAAAATAGAAAAACTTGAATGGGAGCTCATAGAGGAAACACTAATAGAATCAGGAAATGAAGATGCACTGGAAAAATTGAAGCAGTATAAAAAATCAAGGTCAAAACCATTTTTCTTATGGAAGTTGTACTTTTCAGATGTATTTAGGAGAGAAAACCCTGGCTTTGATATAGTAATAGGTAATCCACCTTATGTAAGGCAGGAAAAAATAAAAGAATTAAAACCCGCACTTGAAAGAAATTATAAAACATATACTGGAGTTGCTGACCTTTATGTTTATTTCTATGAGTTGGGATATAATATTTTAAGAGATGAGGGAGTTTTAGCATATATTACAAGTAATAAATGGATGAGAGCAAATTATGGCGAAAAATTAAGAAAATTCTTTAAAGAAAATACGAGTATAAAGGAAATTATTGATTTTGGAGGGGAAAAGGTATTTGAAACTGCAACAGTGGATACAAATATTTTGATATTTAAAAAAGGATATAAAAAAGATAATTTAATGTCTGCGGTGGATTTCACAAAAATTAAAAATTATAATGGATTTATCGATGGGATAAAAAGCAATAGGTTTAAAATACCGCAATCAGATTTGAAAGAAAATTCCTTTAATTTATCGCCACCAGAGGAATTAAATTTAAAAAAGAAGATTGAAAAAATTGGAATACCTTTAAAGGATTGGGATATAAAAATAAATTATGGAATTAAAACAGGTTTTAACGATGCTTTTATAATTGATGGAAAAACTAAGGATGAATTAATTAAAAAAGACCCAAAGAACAAAGAGATAATAAAACCGATTTTAAGGGGAAGGGATATAAAACGATATGGTTATGAATTTGCGGATTTATGGTTAATTTTTGTTCCTTGGCATTTTCCATTGCATAATAATTCATCAATTTCTGGGGCATCAGAGGAAGCCGAAAAGGCATTTAAGGAGCAATATCCTGATATATACAACCATTTGCTAAAATATAAGGAAAAATTAAGTAAACGAAATAAGGCTGAAACTGGAAAAAGATATGAATGGTATGCTTTACAGAGATGTGCCGCTTCGTATTATAAGGAGTTTGAGAAAGAAAAAATAATTTATCCAGAATTTAGTAGTTCATCTTGCTTTTATTTTGACAATGGGAAATATTACACATCTGATACGGCATGGTTTATTGTTGGAGGTTCTAAATATTTGATGGTATTACTTAACTCGAAGGTAATATGGTTTTACTTAGAAAACATGGTATCCCAGCTCGGTTCGAAAGCCCTTAGGATGAAAAAAATATATTTAGAAAAACTACCTATCCCAAAAATCCCAGAAGACCAACAAATCCCATTCATAGAAAAAGCGGATAAAATGATTGAATTAAATAAAAAATTCATAAATAAAAAGAATGAATTTTTAAAATCATTAAACCTAACTAAAATTACTAAGAAATTAGAAACATTTTATAATTTAAGTTATGAAGAATTCCTAAAAGAATTAAAGAAGCAAAAAATTAATACAGATTCTTTAAACGATTTAGAAAACCGCTTCAACAGCTACAAAAAGGAATTAATGGAAATAAAACAGGAAATAGAAAAAACAGATAAAGAAATCGATAAAATGGTTTGTATAATCCTAAAAAAACTATAACATTTAAATAGTCTTAAATTACACCGTACAATATCTTATTGTTTTTCCTGTAATTCTTCTAATCTTTTTATTTTGTTGTGTAGGTTTTCTAAATATTCTGCGATTTCTTTCTGTCTTTGCAGGTCTGGTTTTTGTCTTTGTATGGAGGGATTAAAAGGTTTTTTAGCTTTTTGTTATATTGCACATTATGTTATTTAGCCCCATTAGTAAATGACACGATTAAAAACGATAAATTTTAAAAAATTGAAACAATTCTAGGATTTGTTGAGTAATCATAAAAAATAGATAAATTAATTATATTATTCAAATTCAATAGTGGCTGGTGGCTTGTCTGTAACATCCAAAACTACTCTTGCGACATTTGGAACTTCAGATGTTATTCTCTTACTTATTCTTTTTATAACTTCAAATGGGAGCTCAGGAACATGGGCAGTCATGGCATCTAATGATTTAACAAATCTTATTACAACGACCCAGTTGTATTCTCTTATATCTCCCTTAACTCCTGTGGCTTTTGTATCGAGAACAGCTGCAAAGTACTGCCATAAATCTTTATTCAATCCTTCTTTTTCTATTTCTTCTTCAACTATGGCGTTTGCCTCTCTACAGATTTCCAATTTTTCTTCGGTTATTTCTCCCAAAATTCTAACTGCCAAACCAGGACCTGGGAACGGCTGTCTGTATGCTATTTCATCAGGAAGTCCGAGCTCCTTTGCAAGTATCCTTACTTCATCCTTATAGAGCTCTCTCAAAGGTTCAACAACATCCAATACCATCCCACCAGGAAGTGCTATGTTGTGGTGGGTTTTGATGTTACCTTCACTTTCTATCCAGTCTGGTGCAATTGTTCCCTGAACTAAAACTTCTTCACCGTTTTCTTTTGCAACCTCTTCAAACACTTCTATGAATAATTTTCCTATTATCTTTCTTTTTTCTTCAGGGTCAGTTACTCCTTTCAGTTCCTTTAAAAATAGTTCTTTTGCATCTATTATTTTTAAGTTAAGTCCCATGTCTTCCTTAAATATTTTCCTTATTTCTTCTGCTTCGTTTTTTCTCATGAGACCGGTATCTACAAATACTGCCAAGAGTCTGTCTCCTATTGCCCTATCAGCCAAAACTGCAGCTACCGAACTATCTACGCCACCACTTAATGCAATAATTGCCTTTCTATCTCCAATCTGTTCTTTTATTTCATTTATAGCCTCTTCAATAACCATTTTAGCGTCAAACATTTAATCACCTTTAAAATGTATATTCGTTTTTTATTTGTTATTATTTTTTATCTTTATTATTTTTCTTATTCTTCCTTTAAGGAGCTTCTAACCAGTCCATCAAATAACGGATGCGGTTTGTTAGGTCTTGATTTGAATTCAGGGTGTGCCTGAGTTGCTACAAAGTATTTGTGGTCTTTAATTTCTATGAACTCTGCAAGCTTTCCATCAGGAGATGTTCCAGAGATGGTTAAACCGTTTTCTATAAGTATGTCGTGGTATTCTGGATTTACTTCATATCTGTGTCTATGTCTTTCATATACTTCTTTTTCACCGTAGAGTTTGTAAATTAAAGTATCTTCTTTTAAAATCGCAGGATAGGCTCCGAGTCTCATCGTGCCCCCTTTATCTGTGATTTCCTTTTGTTCAGGTAATAGGTCAATTACAGGATGTGGGGTATTTTCATCGAATTCTGTGGAGTTTGCGTTTTCAAGTTTGCATACATTCCTTGCGAATTCTATGACTGCACACTGCATCCCAAGGCAAATTCCTAAAAATGGTATGTTGTTTTCTCTCGCATATCTTGCTGCATTTACTTTTCCATCAACTCCCCTATCTCCAAATCCACCTGGGATTAATATTCCATCTAGTTTTTCATCCTCTCGGTATTTATCCAATACTTCTTTATAGTTTTTATTTTCGAGCTCTTCAGCGTTTATCCAGTTTATATTTACCTTTGTATCGTTTTTAGCACCTGCATGGATTAAAGCTTCCATTATACTCGTATATGCGTCTTTTAACTCAGTGTATTTTCCTACGACACCAATTGTAATTTCATTTAACGGATTAATTATTCTATCGACAATAGCCCTCCATTCGGTCAGTTCAGGTTTTCTGTCCTCTAAATTAAGTTTTTTTGTTATTAACTTGCCTATTCCTTCCCTTTCAAGGTTTAAAGGTACCTCATATATGGTTCTTGCGTCCCTTGCTTCTACTACTGCATCCTTTTCGACGTCACAGAAGAGAGCAAGTTTTTCCCTTATTTTTTCGCCCATTGGGGTTTCTGTCCTACAAACTAAAATATCAGGTTGAATGCCTATACTTCTAAGTTCTTTAACACTGTGCTGGGTAGGTTTTGTTTTAACCTCTCCAGCTGTTTTTATAAATGGTAGCAATGAAACATGGATGTAGAGGACGTTTTCTCTTCCAACATCTTTTTTAAACTGCCTTATGGCCTCTAAAAAAGGCAGACTTTCAATATCTCCAACAGTTCCTCCGATCTCAATAAGTGTAATATCGTGCCCCTCTCCGAGCTCCTTTATCCTATCCTTTATTTCATTGGTTATGTGGGGTATAACTTGAACCGTTTTTCCCAAATAGTCTCCTCTTCTCTCCTTTGAAAGGACACTCCAATATACTTTACCTGTTGTAATATTGTTTTTTGCCTTTAAGTTGGTGTCAACGAATCTTTCATAGTTTCCAAGATCTAAATCTGTTTCTCCACCATCATCTGTAACAAATACTTCACCGTGTTCGTAAGGGGACATAGTTCCAGCGTCAATCTGTAAATATGGGTCGATTTTTACCATATTAACTTTGAAACCTCTTGCCTTTAAGAGCCTACCTATGGAAGAAGCGGTTATTCCTTTTCCAAGTGAAGAAACTACGCCTCCAGTAATAAAAATATACTTCATTATATCCCTCTTAAAAATAATAAAAACTAAAAATTATCGTGAGTTAATTTTCCAAAATATGGTAGTTGACAATTAAGTAATATAACTAATCATACCATTAAAAGATAGTATTTAATTCTTAGTATTTTTTTACAACTTTTAACAACACAGTTGGTGTTTTAATTTAATGTAAGAGCTAGTGGTTAATAACAACCTTTCGTCAAACGACTATAATAACAATATAATATAAATGTTATGATCTGATAGATTAATGATCCTATAATATTTACGTTAATTGAATATGAATATCGATCCAAAACTATTTAAGAGGATTCATAGAAATAAGAATGAAATACCACATAAGATTTTAAAAATTAGAGTATGATAAATTGTTTGTAGAATAACAACTGTGCAATGATGAGTGCCGACTTCACTGAGATTATCGCCAATTAGACGAAATGCTACGCATTTCGTTGCTCGCTTACTTTGTAAGCGATTCCGATTTTGTTGTTGGTGAGCTGTGAAACTAAGATTTCACAATCA
>JASGMZ010000103.1 GCA_030156305.1 Bacteroidales bacterium
ACCGTAACTCTTCTGGAAGTATTATCAACAAAGAATCACCTAAAACCCGGTATCATTTTCTTCTGTCAGGTGGTATCATTTAAAAGCGGCTCTGAAACTCAGCGACAAAACCGTCATCCTCTATCCCGATGCCGGCTGTCTCGAAAAGTGGAGAAAAAAGATGAACCAAATCAAAAATGACATAAATTGTCAAATCCTCATATCCAAACTCATCGAAACCACCGCAACTCCCACCCAGTTAGATTCAGGCTACGACCTTGCCGATTACATCCTCGAACAATTTATATCGAATGGTGCGGAAACTCCTAAAACATTCTAATCAATATATCCCCTCTGCCATTCAGCTAACAAACAAACGGTTACGTGTATGAGTTTCTATCTGCACAGACCTCCTCTTACCATATAACCTGCTATTGGCATATGCATTCTATTACGGTATTATACTTTTAGCTTTTCATTCACCTTTGTTTAATTTGAACATCAACTGCCACTTCTTCACAACGGACTTCATATTTCCGGTCAGGTTTTGAATATACGTTTACTGCTTGGTGAGAAGTAGCGAATGAATTATCATACACGTAGGTATCACTGCCAAACATGATTTCTTCAATCTTTGTAGATTCATATACTGAATGATTGTCTGGAGCCAGGCGATAAATTAATCTTTCTATTTTTTTGATTTTGTAGAGGTTATCAATATCCTTTGTATAGTCATCCGGCATCAGAATAAACAAGTAGTCTCTCGCCCGACTAATGGAAACATTGAGTATGTTCTGATTATTAAGGAACATACCGGGGTTTTTGCTTATTGAGTATGGAGGGTTGAAGATTGAAATAATAATATCGCACTCATCACCTTGGAAGCCGTGAATTGTACCAATCAGAATTTCAACCTTTTCGGTATTTTCAAATTGTTGAGCGAGTAGCTTTTCAATAAGGGTAGCCTGAGCTTTGTATGGACAAATGATTCCTATCCTGAATTTGTCTTTGTGGCTTTTCTCAATTTGAAAAGCAAGTGACTGGACGAACTCAACCGTAAATAATGCCGAATATACCTGGTAGTTTGATTTGTTTAGAGTATTAGGCTTATAAATACTTTCAAACTTTGTTACAGGAAATTTGATAATATTTATATCCTTGAAATCAAGTCCGGGAATGTTCAACTGCTTCTGGTCTGCAACTGTTCTATGATGCTCAAGAATTCCATTATAAGTGAAATGGCTAAAAAGATTGCCAATGGCAGGTACAGCCCTGTATTGTTTACGAAGGTTGATTATTTCAAAATCATGAGGAATAGTTGTAGGTTCTACAAACCTGTCGAGATTAACCATGCTGTAAATATTCTTGTCTTTCCAATCCTCAATAAGAGCTATCGGCTGAATCTGGAATGGATCACCTGCTATCACAAATTTGGAATCAGGCTTTTGATAAAGGACATAGGCTATACTGGCCAGGTTTATCATCGAAGCTTCATCAATGATAATGTAGTCCCATTCAAGGAATTTAAGGTGCAAGCGTTCATCATGGATGTCCGGTTGGAAATAGTCGTAAGCAAATCTTGCGATTGTGGTAATTGTGGTGTTCTTGGGCTTAGTTCTAATATCGTATGTCTTATCAATTACAATTTGGCTATTTTCCAATGATTCATCACTAGTATTGCCAAAACGAAGAAGCCACTGGTAATAGGTTTCATCATCACCCATTTTTTCAATTATCTTCTTTGTAAGAACGTCTGCTGATTTATTGGTTGGCGTAAGTATCAGGACTTTCAGGTTTTCATCCTGCTGCATTAGTGGAATAATCTCATTGCTTGCCAGATATGTTGTTTTACCTGTACCAGGAGGACCAAAAATGAAGCGAATGTTTTCAGATAGATTTTGCTGTAAATTATAATCATCCTCAAAACCAAGTTGGTTAAAGGCTTTACGAAGTTCTTCAAGAATGAATACCGGATTCTTTATGTCAATAACGATTTGGTTTACCTTTGAAAGGTCGATATCTGAAATGTCGGCAGACTTTTTCAGCTTTGCCCGAAGGGTATATTCTTTAACACTCACAACCTCCAAGGTTACCGTTTTAGATTCTTCACCGTTATACAAGCGAATTTGGAGGTCACCAATATCCTCAATGGAATGAGGAATATATCGGTTTGGGTGTTTTAGGATCAAAGTCCTTTCTGTACCCGGTTCTTTTTCTGCCTTAGTAAATTGAATTGATATTTCCTTCCCTTGGGTGTTGGATTCTGAACTACTCAGATATTCCAACTCAAGCAAGGCCTTGAACCATGCATAGGAATAAATTTCGGACTTATCAACAATCTCATGAAGTTTTTCTATTCGAGTAAGGTCTTCAATTTGGGCTTCCGTCTGATCTTTGAGCTTTTCAATTTTCTGTTGAAGGTCAACAGAAGGCTTGGTATATTCATCCTGATCTACCATTGATTCAGGGGATTCTTGCTCCTCCTGTTTGGGCTCTTCTTCCTTGCGTTCAGCTCTGGCTATACGTTTCTTTTTAATTTCTTTTTTGAGGCGGTCAAATGTATTTTCAAAAGCATCATCCATGAAATCTTTTTCTTCATCTGCATTACTATTATCATGCGAAGCAGAGGACTTCTTTTTCGCTTTTGCCATGTTCAACGCTTCCGTTAATTCAATAGTCCCTGCACAATATTTGACATCGCTGACAAGCTTTATCATGCTCAACACTTCGTCCGTTAATTTTTCTTCGGTGATACCTTTTTCCAGTAACTTTTTGCCAAGTAAGTAAGCTGCACGTTTTTCTTCTGAAAGGTCTAATTCATCTGCCGGGCTTTCGATTCCTAAAAATTCAAGGAATGCAGAAATGTCGTAATCCTGTGGATTATAGATTTCATTCAGTTCTTCACGTTGAATTTCGGTAGCTGCTTTTAGGTTGCCTTCCTTATCATAAAGCCATTTATCATTTTTCAGGATAGATAACAATGTGGATTCAAACTGTTGATTTTTGGGATTTTGGAACCGTTTGGGATAATAACGGAAGTCACCCATGATACTTGATTTAATGTAGTAGGAAGATTTTCCGTGTACATAGTATAGCATGTATTCCCAAATAAGGCCCGAAAGCTCAAGATTGATATTTGATACTGCTTCTTCAATCCCTTCCAGAATTTTATCTGTAATGGTTTGATAGGATCTATAGGTTTGAGAAACCTCAATTTCCTCAAGGGCAAATCTTTTTTTGTTTTCGTAGCTGGATTCTAACTTTCTATCTCGAAGACTAGGTTTATTGCTGCAACCTAAGGATTCTAAAAAAGCATAGAAGGAGCTTTTGCGAGGGCTATGAATAAAATCCGAATAGTAGTCCTCATCAAGGATATTCACCTCCTTTGCGTAAGCAAAATACTTGTTGAGCTTATCACTTGGAATGTATACGGACTCAGGGTTGCAGAAATAAATTGTATTTGGATCATTGGCTTGTCTTGTTGCTATAAAGCAAATTCCTTTAAGTTTCTCCAGATAGTCGCTCTGAAGGGAAGCAGGGCAAGCTTCATAGTAAGATAGAAAAGAATCAAAGTGGGCTAAGATTTTATCATTATCATAATAGTCAAATTCGTCATTGTATTGTGGTATAATGGTTTTGAAGATTTCTGCCCGTAAATCAGGTTTACTAATTCCTAATCCTTTGAAGAAGTCCAGGGCCTCTTCATCTTCTGTAAAGGGTTTATAAATGGTATCGTAGCTTGTTGCCGTTTCAGAAGGAAGAAAAATATTCGGTGCTGTTAAATCATCATTGAAAGGGATAACAGCCTTTCTGTATTGGTTGAGCAGAATAGGGCGCTTCTGAGCCAGCTTTTCTTTGTCGTCCCAAAGGAATTTCCTGCCTCCCAGATAAGCATAGAATTTCAGTAACCATTCATCTGATTGGGCTTCCATAAAAGCAGCATCAATCCTCCTAAGAAGCTTTTTAGGGTCTAAGGTGTCGTTTATAATAGAATTGATATAGCTCTCTAAAGCCTTATCTACTTGGTTGAGTTGTTTCTGTCCTTTACTTACAAATACCAATCCTGAATCAGGGTTGCCCATTAGCTTGCTGATCTGCTGGTCGGAAAAAAGTTCTGCCAATTCAGGATCTGATGCCCAATATGCCTTTTCTTTTTTGTAATACTTCCCGTTTCTGCCAGGTAGCAATTGGTCGGTTTGAAATTTCTTTAGTATTTCGGTGTAGAAAGGTTTAAAGGAAATTTTGGTTTTGTTGCCTACCTCCACAAAATCACTTTCCCTGTATGGAATCAGTTTTAAAATACTGTCGTTGAGTAAGTAGGTTTTATCCCTTTCGCCAATGGTTTTTAGGATAGGTAAGGAATCAGCTGCGAGCTTTGCAGCAAGTTGAATGATTTCCATATTCCACTGCTCACCTGCTTTTATTCCTTCTCTGCTGTCCGTTAAAAGAAAAGGTGCCTGGATTACGAAGCCTAATTTGGTTTCCTCTTTGGTTGGAAAGAAACAAAATGCGTCATAGGTATATCCGGTTTCCAATTCCTTTTGATCGAGTACAAAGAAACCCACATAAATGCGGTGGTGAGATTTTAGTTCTTTATGCGAAACTCCTGTTGAGAAAAGCCAAATCTGTTCTTTCTTCTCAACTTCATTCTCTGTGCTTTCAACCTCCATTAGCTCAGCCCGGATATTTTCAAATTGTTCGGTTTTTAATGCTCGCTTTGAGTAAACGCCTTCTTTCTCGGAAGATTTCCAAGTGATCTTTTGAAGATTGGTAAGAAAAAGAATGGGTTGAAACAGTGAATCTAACTTTTCCTCAATTTCGGTGTAGGCATTTTCTCGTGACTTGGAAATATGGTTAAATGGGAAATAGAAAACTGTTTCGCCTGCTGTCCGTTGGCCGTTGAGTGATTCAATTTCATTGGGTACTATATAGTTCTCCAGCTTGAAATTGAAGTTATCATCATAAATATGCGGAGTCATGCTGTAAGCAAACACCGCTTTGAAGCCTATACCGAATTTTCCGATTTTTTGTTCATTAATCTTGGTTGTATTGCCTATTGAGGTAATGGCATTGATATGGCCGAGATTGCCTGTTTCCGAATCTTCATCTTCATTGTCCGGGTCTGAAATGGTGAAGTGAACAGAGCCATTGTGCTTGAACCAGAGACCGTCATGTTCAAGTCGGAACTCAACCCAAGTGGCTTTAGCATCATCTGCGTTTTGAAGCAATTCATAAATGAAGTGGGCATTGTCTGAATACTTCTTAATTGCTGTTTCCCAGATTCCACGGTAAGCCTTTTTAAGCAAGACTTCAATGTCTCTTTGTTTAATCTCCTGTAGTCTGGTAAAAAACTGTTTCTCTGTTGCCATATTAAAACGGATCAATGCTGGTTGTATCAAACTTTCAAATCGCTCATGGAGCCAAGACGGCGTACTGGTAAATCTTTTTAACTGTCATTCGTCAAGAGCGGATTGGTGGTGATCGAACAGGGCGAAAACGATGTAATCCCGTGTCCGCCCTTATTACATTTGCTCTTTGTTGAACTAAACCCGCATACGCGGGTAGCATTTGACAAAAGTACCTGATTCTTTATATATTTGAAGATTATTCACCACAAAAATTTCCGAATATGAGAAAGAAATCAGGTTTTACTTTTGTCGAGCAGGCCATTGTGCTTGTTCCAGAGGCATGAAAATGTTGTCCACAAACTTGAACAACAGGTTACGTTATGGGGGCAGAGTCGGAGTACTTTACAAAACTACATCCGCAGAATTGGCCTTTTTGTTACCCATTTTGGCAAGCTTCCCGAGAAGATTGATCCCGAGGAGATCAATGAATACCTGGTCGAGTTGGCGCGTGATCCCAGATCTCCCTCGCGAAGCAGTTTTAAACATATGGTGTACGGGTTGCGCTATTACTATCGTTTGTTGGGTATGAACCTTAAAGCCATCGCTCTGCCTTCACTTAAAGAAAGATTCAAAGTTACCCGTGATACTAAACCGGCAAGAACTCAAAGAGTTGTTAGCGGCACCCACGCTGCTCAAACAACGGATAGTACTCACATTGATTTATTCAGCCGGATTGAGAGGACAGGAGGTGATTAACCTGAAGATCTCCGATATCGACTTTGAGCGCAAAACCATTCATATCCGTCAGAGCTAGTACAAGAAAGATCGTTTTGTTCCATTGGCCGACAGCATGGCTGTTGGAGTGAAGAGGTGAACCTGCATTCACTGAGGCACTCGTATGCCCCCACCTGCTTGAGCAAGGGCTGAACATCGTTACCCTGAAAGAGTTGCTCAACCATGCCGATATCACAACCACCATGATTTACCTTCATGTAGCTCAATGTCCCCTCATTAAACCACGCAGTCCACTCGATTTCTTGTACAATTTCACCACAAAATGAGAACAAGGTTTGAATTGGCCGATGTGGTTCATTAATTTGCTCCTTCGCTGCAGGGCCGTGGAAAGCTTACTCCCCTTCAATAAAAGGTACTCTCTAAAATTGCACTCAGTAGAACCGCTGTTCTTGACGGACACGAGGAGGCGTGTGACAACTGCGGCACGATTCGTTATAGCTATAACAGTTGTGGCGACAGGCATTGTCCAAAATGCCAGGCAGCCAAACAGGGTAGGATAATTTTGTTAAGAATAAGCGATCACAGAACCTTCAATTAAGCCTGATTCATCCGAAAAACCTATACCGGAAAGCACAAAAACCTTCGTTAAGTACATAACACTAAAAAACGGTGGGTGTAGTTCAACACCGACTCATCGCTGGGTCGTGCCGACCGCTCAGAGTCCTATTTGTTATGTGTGGTGTTATTCCATTAATGCCTCGTCAATAAAAAATAATAATTCTTTATTTGCTTCAATATATGTAGTGTTTAATATGTTTTTAGCTGTAATATACCCACCCATATTTGGTTTAGAAGCAATTTTATAAATGTCTTTAGTTTTCTTCAAATCTGAACTATTTCTGTAATCATATATCTTGACTGCATATGCTGTTACTGCATTCCATTTACCTTCAGGGATTACTCCAAATGAAAAATTTCCACCTACACTTCCAATACCAACTTTCACATCTGCTCCAAAGGCTGCGTGATAGGCTGAAATTCCAATTTTAATCGTAATTCGATTTTTTACGGGGTTTTTGTAATAAAGATTTGAATTCAAAACATTTACTATCGCAGAAGGATATGTCATTTTAATAAATTCTGCCAACAGTGAAATTATATTTTCAGGGGTACATTCAATTTTAGATTTTTCAGTCAATATTCTTCCATCGAAAACAATTAAATCAATAGTGTCTTTTTCAAGAAATCCCTGTCTCGGTGTTGGAATTTGGTCTTTTGGACACCATACGTATAATTTCTGTGCGAATAAACTGCTCGTTGTCAAAAGAAGTGCGATAAGTAATATTTTTGTTTTCATATTATTTCGATTTTATTTTTGTTATCTTTTTATAATACCACATAACGGTTTGGGGCTTTACGTTCGGGCGGGTTTAAAATGCTTGACCTTTTAACCTACTCGCAATGTTAATTTATTTTTCTTTTGCTTCATGCTGCACTTCTGCCCGCCTGACGCAAAAGCCTCATGTTAGGCGCAGTAATTTTTTTTAAACTATGTATTTCATAACAATTTGTCCAATTTGAGTTAGTTCTACTTTTGCAAAGTTCACTTGATTCTCGCCAGGAGGACCACTTGTAAAATGTAAGGCTTCAATATACCGATTCTTAATTAAGTCGTTCATTGAGTGAGAAATCTTTACTTTCATGCTATTTTCAGTTATGTTTTTTTTTGCAGAATATAGATTCACAAAATCAGACAACCATTCAGAAGTAATTCTTCCTCCATTGGAGGAGAAAGATTGCATACGCCAAGTTGGCCAATTTCGACTGTCAGACAAAATAGTCAGTGCTTGGGGTGTAAGCATTTCAATTTGATTGAGTGCATATTTATGGTCTTCAAACAAAGAACTAAAGTTAGTCTCAGCAATGTGTTCCAAAGCTTTTGCCAAATGCTGGGTAAGTTCTAAATCTGGAGTTGAGTTATCTAAAATTCGTAGTATCTTATTAAATAAAGTGTTGCCTGTTGGACTTGTGAGTAGTTTTTTAAGACTATTCAATCTTTCTTCAATATGATCTTGTTTATTAAAATAGACTGTGAGTAAAAATTCTTTTTTCGCTTCTTTTATATCTTTGTCAATTTCATCATTCCAATTTATTAATGTATTAATGACGTCTCCAATTTTGAACAGGCCAAGAACTTTATCTCTGATTGTTTTGATTGTTTTTTCGGCTACAATCGAATTCTCTTCTTCTCCGGAGAGACTAACTTTTTCAAGTCGCTGTTCTAAACTCTTTTGTTGAGTGTAGAAATACATGTCAGGATTCGTTATTATTATTTCATTCATTTTGATTTTCTCTTATTGTGCCTAACGTGGTATATATGAATGCGTATATACCAAATTTAAAACATGCGTAAAACTGCCATATAGAGGATGTTTACGAAGATTCATCAAATCCGGATGCATTGGTGGAAACATACGTTTCTCATCAGTACCAGGGTTATAGATGCAAAGCTAACAATTATTTAGATAAACAACGAAAAATATCAATAAAATCTCTCTACAGTTTAAAAATCAAAAAATGACAACCAGTTAATTCCTATATCACTCTACCTGAATTAATCGCTGTATATCTCTTCTCCGGATTCAGCAGCTTGGAATTGATTTCTAATCTCTTCTTGGCCGTCAGGTTAACATAACCCTGCAGTGACATCTTTTTTCGTACTGTTCCCGACCATCTTTCGTACCACGATCGGATTCACAAGCAGTTCACTGGTGAGATGAGAAATATAACTGTTCCGGGTATACGAAGTAGATAAATCTGGATTCAACTCAAGATCTTTAGCAATCACTTTTAACGCTGAATTGATCGGATCAAGGGCAATTCTGATCTCTTTCTTGATTTTCGCTTCATTTTTATCAAGAGGTTCTATGTCGTTGAGGAATGGAAAGATATATCCATCTTGCTCCTTGTTCCCTTGACGGTTTATTATTTCAACCATCGGCGGGAGTAGGGGAGCATATATGAAAGTGGGTTTTTCGCCTTTTCGCAACGTCTTTTTTCTTTGGAAAATGATTTCTCCGGATGCTGTAACAATATTCTCATACCGTAGCCGACAGAGATCCCCGAAATTCAGTCCATTGCAGTAGAACATGAATACGAATATATCCCTGGCGGTCGCCAATATCGGATTATCAGTTTCGTAGTTTTCCACTTTCCGGTTAAATGTGACCCTCCAGAATACAGGTGCAACCTCTTCACTGTTTTCACGATACTTCCTTGTTAAAATAACAATTTGTAGCAACCAAAAAAAACTCACAATTTTACGCTTTACCTGATCGCCGATATATTAACTTAGATTCCGGAATTCATTCGGTGTGAACCCGGTCTCATTCTTAAACATTCGGGTAA
>JASGMZ010000104.1 GCA_030156305.1 Bacteroidales bacterium
TTTGCATAATTTTGGCTGCACTCGGCATAGCTCAAGCAAGCTTGGCTCTGCCCTCGTTGGCACAAAATTTTAGGAGCGATAGTGAACTAAAATTATACACCTGCCTGCCGGCAGGCAGGATTGAACACATATCGGTATTAGAAATATTTTTCAAGCGCTTCTTTAAGTAATTGTTCTTTATTTACTGGCACAACACCTACTTTTTCACATACCTGTCCACCGGCAAGGTTAGACAGGATTGCGATAACTTCGGGTTCTAACCCTGCTGCCAAACAAAGGCTTGCTGTACCTATTAGTGTGTCGCCGGCACCCGAAACATCGGCAATGTCTCTTATTTCGGCAGGAATAGTTTTGTAAAAATCCTGGTTGCTGATGAATACACCTAACTCCGATAGCGTAACAAAAATATATTTGGCTGATAGTTTATGGTGTAAAAGCTTCGATGCTTCATGAATACCCTTAAAATCACCTTTTGGAATGTCAATTTTTGATCCTTCAACCAGTTCTTTAAAATTGGGTTTAAAAAGAGTAACATTCTGATATTCCATAAAATTCCTTTTTTTCGGATCAACCAAAGAAGGAATATCATTTTTATTGGCATACTCAACTACCGAATGGATTACTTTTGGGGTAATACATCCTTTGTCATAATCTTCAAAAATTATGGCATGGATTTTTTGGCCTGCCAGTATACTTAAAATATGATGTATAAACCTTGATTCGGTATCTTTAGCTAACATCTCATCGATCTCTTCATCAACTCTTAATAAATGTTGATTATCAGCTATTATTCTGGTTTTTAAGGTTGTTTTACGATTTTCGTCTTCAACGATTCCTTCGCTGGACAGTTTACGTTTTTTTAGCAAACTGAAAAATGTCCGTGATCTTGTATCTTTTCCAACCACCGAACATAATATGGGTTTTGCTCCTAAGGCTTGAACATTTAATGCTACGTTGGCTGCGCCACCTAAACGGTTTTCCTGCTTGGTACTCATAATAATAGGTACCGGAGCTTCTGGCGAAATGCGGTTTACTTTTCCCCACATATATGAATCGATCATTACATCGCCAATAATCAGAATGTTAAATTGATTAAACGTATCGAAAACGGATTGAAGATCTATTTTATTCACCAGATTAAATTTTGGAATTAAAATGCAAAGATAAGAAAACAGCCTGAAACGTTCAATGAGTTTTTGGATTCTTATTCTTTTTTGCTTTGCTTGCCCAATCCTGGATTTCCTGTGTCTAAAACAAAACGCCATTCCCCTTTAGCATTTTTTTCCCAAATAGTGCAATAAGTACCTCTTTGTACATCGCCTTTTTGTTTACCACTTGTTATTTCAAGCAGATAAATTCCATAAGTATAACCTAAATCTACGGATTGGGATATTTTAGCATAGCTGGGTTGCCATGTTAGTCGGTAGTTAGAATCACTTAATTCAGCATACAATTTTTTTAAAGCTGGTTTTCCAACAATAGGAAAGGAGTTGGGTTTTAATAAAACAACATCGGGCGCTGCAAATTCTAAAAAAGCCTGGTGGTTTCCAACTTGAACCGAACGATTTGAAAACTCTACATCGGTTTTCAACATAGTTTGTTTTTCTTGTTCAATATCTTCGGAGGTGTTACAACTCCATAAAAAAATTAAAATAAAGGGAAGTATTTTTTTCATAATTGATGATTTAATTATTTACTGTTTTGATTTTCAATGGCATCTATTATCGCCGCTTTAGCAAAGTTCGAGGGTCTGGTTGCGCCGGTTAAAGCATCAAGGGCTAAATTCTGGGCATTTTTTAAGTTTTCTTCAATATCTTTTTTGCTGAGATAACCCGGCATATAAAACATTCTTTTGAATTCTAAGTTTTCAACCGTATGATTTTTTATGGTAAACTCAACATGCGAAAGCGTAATTAGCTTAAAAATTTTAAATTTTCCCTGGTAAAAACCATCAGCTAAATTGGAGGTGTTCAGATAGAAATTTTTAGCCAACGTGTTGGCTTGATCATTTGCTTTTTTAATAACCAAGTTACCTATTACCGGAGTGGCAAAAAAGGCAAGGGAAAAAACTAATATGTAGGGAAGTATTTTTTTCATTTTTGATATTTCTTTTAGTTAGGTGTAAAAATAATGATTTCAAGAAAATTACACCGGATCCACATCAATGGATATTTGTATGGTTTTGAAGCTATCTGTTGTTACCAGTTGAATGATTTGTTCATCCAACAATTTTTTTGCTTTTTGAAACGACCGTTGGCGTTCGATTTTGATTAATATTTTTTTGATATACATATTTTGTATTCTCCCGATTACGGGAGATTCAGGGCCTAACACTCTTTTGCCAAAAATCTTTTTTAAGTTGTTGGCTAAAAAGTTGGAGGATTTATCTACCACATCGGCTTTTTTGTGTTTAATTGAAATATAAATTAACCGGCAAAATGGCGGATAATTAAAATTTTTTCGTTCGAGTAATTGGGATTTGTACATTTCCTGGTATTTATTATCCAATACAAATTGTAAAATCGGATGTTCCGGATGGCTGGTTTGGATAATTACTTTGCCTTGTTTGTTTTTTCTTCCGGCACGTCCGCTTACCTGGGCCATTAATTGATAACTGCGCTCAAAAGCTCTGAAATCGGGGTAGTTAAGCATGTTATCGGCATTCAAAATTCCTACAAGGGCAACATTGTCAAAATCTAATCCTTTCGAAACCATTTGAGTGCCAATTAAAATATCTATTTTACCCTGCTCAAATCCGGAAATGATATTTTCGTATGCATATTTAGATCTTGTAGAGTCCAAATCCATACGCTTAACTTTTGCATCGGGGAAAAAGATTTTTATCTCATCCTCAACTTTTTCGGTACCAAAGCCTCGTGTTGATAATGAGGTATTTCCACAGGCTTTACATACTTTTGGGTTTTTGATGGTATATCCACAGTAGTGGCAAACCAGCTCATTATGCTGCTTGTGGTAAGTCATGCTCACATCGCAATGGGTGCAATAGGGAATCCACCCACAGGTTTCGCATTCTAAAAATGGAGCAAACCCACGCCTATTTTGGAAAAGGATAATTTGCTCGTTATTATCAAGCGATTCTTTAATATTATCCAATAATACCGGGCTAAAATGCGATTTCATCTGTTTCTTTTTTCTTGCTTTAAGCGTATCGCTTAAAATAATTTCGGGCAACTTAATTTCCTGAAATCTTGAATTTAGCTCAACTAGTCCGTATTTATCTGTTTTTGCGTTAAAATAACTTTCAATAGAGGGGGTTGCTGTTCCGAGCAGCACTTTGGCCTGGTGGATTTGAGCCAGTACAATTGCCATGTCGCGGGCATTGTAGCGTGGTGCCGGATCGTATTGTTTGTAAGTATTTTCATGCTCTTCATCAATAATAATTAATCCCAGATTTGAAAACGGCAAAAACAGTGATGAACGGACACCGAGAATAATGTCATAATGGTTTTCTTTAGTGCTCTTTAGAACATTCTGATAAACTTCAACCCGCTCTCCATCGTTAAATTTAGAGTGATAGATTCCCACCCTGTTGCCAAATACTGATTTTAAGCGGTTAATGATTTGTGCGGTTAAAGCAATTTCCGGCAAGAGGTATAAAACCTGTTTTCCTTGATTAATTTGTTCCTGTATCAGTTGAATATAAATTTCTGTTTTACCACTTGATGTTACACCATGCAGTAACACAACCTGCTTTTCATTAAAATGTTTTTGAATGGCTTGGTGTGCCTGATCCTGTGCTATAGATAGCTGTTTAGCATCATTGACATCTGTTGATGAATAGTCGAGCCGGCTCGCCGTTTTTTTATACTCGGTTAAAATATTTTTTTTAATTAATGATTGAATGATTGAATGATTTGCTCCAGTTTTTTTGATTAAACCTTGCCGGCTGACTTCAGCAGGTTCCTTTTTTGAAAATTTTCCCGACAGTTGTATGAAACTAATGAGCACATCGAGCTGCCTGTGGGCTTTCTTTAACGAATCAAACGCTTCGTTTAGTTGTTTTTCGGTTGTAATCGATTCGTGCAGTCCAATATAAGTTTCAGTCCTGGGTTTGTAACTTTCTTTTAGCTTTTCTTCGAGAATAACCGCTTTTTTATCGATAAGTGATTTTATTACCGGCAAAGCATCTTTTTTATTCAGGGCTAGGGCAATGTCATTTACTTTGGCAATGTTTGTTTTTTCTAAAAAATCGAGCACTAATGATTCGGTACTGGTAAATGTTTCATTTTTAATATTTTCTGCATTGTAAATCACTTTGGTTTCCGATTCAAGTTTTAATCCCGAAGGTAGTGCTGCTTTAAATACCTCGCCCAGCGAGCACATATAATAATCGGCAATCCATTGCCATAATTTTAATTGTGATTCGTTTACAATCGGGCCATCATCTAATACCGATAAAATATCTTTTGTTTCGTAATCTGCAGGCTTTTTGTAATGAATGGTATGAATGATTGCGGCATAAATTTTACGCCGTCCAAATTGAACAATTACCCTTTTGCCTGTTGTTACTGATTTTTCCAGTGGTTTTGGAATGCTGTAAGTAAACAGTTGCTTTAAAGGGAGCGGCAGTATTACATCGACAAAAACGGGTGAATTGCTCATATAAAAAGCAAATTAAACATTTAAGAAATCGAGAATTTCCAGCAACCTGCGATTAACATCTTTATGATGTTTGATGGTTTTATTAAAAGGGATATGTACAATTTCTCTGTTCATCATCCCAACCATAATGCTTTGCTGGTCGTCCATCAGCGCTTCTACTGCTGCCACGCCCAACTCGCTTGCAATTACCCTGTCGAATGCCGTAGGTGATCCCCCGCGTTGAATGTGCCCCAATACGGTTACCCGGATATCATAATCTTTAAAATCATTTTTTACTTGTTTTGCAATAGCATAAGCACCGCCGCTCTCGTCACCTTCGGCAACTAAAATAATGTTAGAAGATTTTTTACGTTTATATCCCGACTCCAGGTATTCTCTAAGATTTTGAGAGTCGGTTTCAATTTCAGGGATAAGAATAGCTTCGGCACCACAAGCTATACCACTTCTGAGTGCCAAAAAACCGGCATCTTTTCCCATCACTTCAATAAAAAACAGCCGATTATGTGAGCTTGCGGTATCTCTTATCTTGTCAACAGCCTGTATAATGGTATTTAGTGCAGTATCGTATCCAATGGTGTAGTCGGTACCATATAGGTCATTATCAATAGTTCCCGGAATACCAATAAAAGGAATGTCAAACTCTTCGGTAAATTTTCGTGCTCCGGTAAATGTACCATCACCACCAATAACAACCACCGCATCAATGCCCTCTTTTTTTAAGTTCTGAAAAGAAGCTTTACGGCCTGTAGGCGTTTTAAACTCTTCACTGCGGGCTGTTTTTAATATAGTTCCTCCCTTTTGGATGATATCGCTTACCATGTATGATTTGAGCTGTTGAAAATTGCCCCGAATAAGTCCTTCGTAACCATGGCGAATGCCAATTACTTTTATATTATTGTATATTGCTGTACGCGTAACCGCTCTTATGGCTGCATTCATGCCGGGAGCATCGCCCCCCGAGGTTAGAACTCCTATTGTTTTTATTTTAGCCATTTGGTAAGAATTTATGGATTTGTTATTTTTTTTATTTCAGAAGCTACATTTTCCATTAACCATCTGGGTGTTGATGTAGCTCCGCAAACACCCACAGATTTAGCTTTGTTAAACCAGGCTTTTTTTAGTTCCGATTGTTCGGAAACAAAAAAAGTATTAGGATTTTCGGCCTGGCATACTTGAAATAACATACGTCCGTTGGAGCTTTTTTTGCCACTCACAAAAATAACTACATCATGATTTTTTACAAATTCACGCAGTTGTGGTTGTCGGTGTGATACCTGTTTGCATATTGTATCGTTGGTGATAAAATCAATCTCTTTCGTTCCCTGTGTAGCTATCATTCGTTTTTTTATCTCTTTTTGTATCTTATTAAAATCTTCAATATTTTTGGTGGTTTGAGAAAAAAGATTGACAGGTTTGCTGAAATCAATTTTGTCTAAATCCTCCATTCCGCCTATAATAATTGCTTTACCCTTGGTTTGACCTACCAGGCCGTTTACTTCTGCGTGACCTTCTTTCCCGTAAATTACTACTTGTCCGCCTTTTTTTAAAAAGACGTCAAATCCTTGTTTAATATTGTTTTGCAGTTTTAAAACTACCGGGCAAGAAGCATCAATGAGCTGAATATTATTTTTTTTAGCTATTTCATAAGTCTCCGGTGGCTCGCCATGGGCGCGCAATAATACTTTGCAGTTTTTTAAGTTTTTAAACTGTTCAAGGTTAATGGTAATCAAACCTTTTGATTTAAGGCGATCTACTTCGGCACTGTTATGGACAATATCTCCCAGGCAGTATAAAATATGATTTTTTTTGAGCTCTTTTTCTGCCAGTTGGATGGCATTAACTACTCCAAAACAGAAACCTGAATTATTATCAATTTCAATTTTCATTATTCTATTTGCGGCTTTTTCAATTATTTTGTATCTTCTTTAGTTTGCGGCTGAGAGGGCATTACTTATAATGGGCACTTGTTAGCAAACGTTTTATTTTAGTCCAAAGATAAGCGGCAGAATAAATATCACAATAATTGTATAACCTGCATAGATGTCCAAATACTTTGCTACTGTTTTTTCAACACTATTTAACTGGTCAGGGTTAAAATAGGACTTATATAAGTTTCTTGCTATAAGTATCTGGTTCACAAAAATCAGGATATTTGAAATTAATACTACTGTTCGGTTTGGTGTTAGGCCTTCGGTAGCTCTTGAAATTATTGCAATGAATGCAATTGAATTGATAATGATTGCCAGGAATGCCAATAAAAATAAAATTAAGACATTAATATTTTTCTTTTTTGATTTATCCAATTCTGAAACAGAAAACACAATGAGTGCCATTACAGCTATAAGCATGACATTAAATATGAGTAATAAATTTCTGTCCTGAAAAACATTACTATTTGAAAAAATCAGTGAAACTAAATATATACTAAGCGTTATGAGCACCAAAGGGGAAAAAACTTGTGCGATTACAGGAGCTATTTTATTTGTAATCGTTGGATAGAGGCGAATTAAATAAAACGCAATTATGGGTGCAGCTACGCCTCCAATAATGGCTATATTTTCCATATAAAATTGTTCAATATTCATATGGATAGCTGAAAACAGGCCAATTGTAATCCCTGTAAGCAAGCCGCCTGCGATTAAAAATAAACCGGTCATTATAAGTAATTCGCCATTAAAACGGATAAATGCTATTCGTTTGGCCATATTTTTATAATCAAAAGCAATATAGGCTAAACCGAACAGACACCATAACAATAAAGGGGCGTGAATTATAGAAAGCATGACAGAATCACTTTCTGTGTTGGGTAATAGGTTAATGAAAAGCGTTAATGTCACTACAATTGCGCCATAAGTTGACAGGCGTTTTAAATTAAAAATTTTATTTTGCCATAATGTATAAAGAATAATACCATTGAATACAATGATTGGCAAATTCTTCGGATAAAAGAACTCCGTGTTGATTTGCGGAAATATTGCCGGAAGTTTGGCTAATAATCCGGTAACAAGAGAAAGAAGCAGTACCACCCATAATTCTCTTTTTGAAAAGACTCCTGCTTTTATTTGGGTTTCGTGCGCCAAACGAATTTCCCAAAACCTTACTAAATCTGTAGGATACTTATCTGAAATTTCGGCAAACGATTTTGAAAAATCCTGTTTATTTTGCTGATACAATTTTTCAAGGGTTTCAGGATTGGTGATGTTTTTTATTATGCTATTTTTCATGTGTTTATTTTTTAATTGTTTTTAAGGCCATATGGAACTTTCAAATTTAATCGTCTCCTTTTGTGAACTTTTGCTCATGAGAGTTTCGCAGGATAAAGCCCCTTTCTTACACTTGATAAGCCTATTTGTAAATTCAAGCCCATTGTCTGTTAAAACTTGTGTATTGGCTTAAAAAAGTTTACAGTAAAACATTAAAATTCTGCTATAAATTTACACATAATTTTTAGTCCTGTAATAAGTTTACAGTTTATTTTCAAATTCTAATGGAGAAGTGACGCGTAGCGAAACGGCCCCATTAGAATTTGAAGTCCCGCAATATTCCCTTGATTTGAGTATTGGCTCGTATGTGCTTGCTATGGTGTCTTGGCTAAAAGCTGTACTTTAATTTAAACATTAACATATTATAATCTTTTAATGCGGTAAACAGGTTATCGCCTTTGCCGTCAAAAATTGATGCTGAAAGGGTTATTTCTGTGTTGGGGGTTGCCTGGTAAGAAATCTGGGGTAAATAGGCAATGGCGTAATTTTCTTTGATATCACTCCAGTCGGTTACAATAAATCCGCCTTCGATTGGTATTATTTTAAGCTTTTCATTGAAAAATGTTTTTTCGTAGCGTAAAAAGAAATAATCATTTAGTTCGTCAGCACCTCTTTCATGAATAAAGCCATGCAGGTATTGCATGTTAAGATAGGAGCCGTCAGCGAAAAAATAATCGCCACCTACCACAAATTTTAGGTAAGGATTATTTTTTTCCAACAACACTGAATCCTGTGTAACCGGTGCAGGAGAACCCGGGTAGAATGCTGATAAATCAGTGATCATCTTAATGTCAGTGTCAGGTACAAATGCGGCAGCTTCGGCCCAAACACCAAATCCTGCTATACTTGTTACTAAATCAGCTCCAAGGATATGTGTCCTTGCATACGATAGTTGTGAATTTATATTTACCCCACCAAGCGTATCAACCGGAATAAAAGTGTTTTTTGTGGCGAAAGGCAAGCCATCATATCCCCAAACATAGCTTAAAGAAAAATTAACCCCCTTAGCAAATCCTTTGAATTTTAAACCTGCCGAAGAGCTTTCGCCCAAATTATATTTTGGCATCATTAACGTATCAGAAACACTTTTTAATACCATTCCACCCGGCATTTCCATTGTGGGATTCAGGATATCTGCAAAAATTCCAATGGGCATATTTGCAGGCTGGAAAAAAGGGACAAAAACGCCCTGCAAAGAAAAGTCGTTATTAATATAGTAATTCAAGTTGATGGCATCGGAGCCCCTGCGGCGGCTAAAATCAAGGATATCCTCCAAATCCAACGGATTAAGATTGTCGGTTGGATTCAATTCGTCGGCAGTTCCCCAAACAATGCGTTGACGCCCAATGCTTAAGTCTAAGCTTTTAGTTAGAAAACCATTTAATTGAACATAAGCTTCCCTGACTTCAAGATTATACGGGTCAATAATCCCTTTATTATAAAGGTCTGATGATGAATTAATATCGGGCAGGCCAATATTGCGTAACCATACCTCGCTATAAAAGTTAGAATTTCCAGCTACCCGTTTGTCAAGGTTTAAAGTCAGACGGTTTTCGTTCCAGGCCCAATC
>JASGMZ010000105.1 GCA_030156305.1 Bacteroidales bacterium
CCAATAACCCAAAGGATTCTTTGTTCTTCAATACATTTTTCGGTTATTTCAATAATTCCTTCGTTAAGTTTAATTAATTTTTGCAGATAATAATCCCATTTTCCTTCCCACTTAGGATCTTCTTTGGTTAATTCATCAATAAAATCCTGCCCGAGAAAAATTTGATTAATATGGCCCTTAAAAGCTTTTAAGCTGTCAATCTTTTTTAACGATTCAAGCTTTGCTATTAACTCATTACGCAAAGGAACAATTTTACGGGAATTATACTTGGTTGCACCAAAAAATTCGTATAGTTTATTTGCATTTTCAAAACAAGAAGTAAATATATTAAAAACCTCTCCTTCAACATATTTCGATTCCGAATCTCCTTTAATATAATTTTCGTTATCGCCAGTAGTATTTAGTTCTACTATATTTAAATAATCCGAGTTAAATAATTCAATTCTCATAATGCCAAAATAAAAAGGTTAATATCTAAACACTTTTCAACCTGATAAATTACTCCTTTCAGTCATGAAAAATTGCATAAAATTTATGAATATACCAGGTTAAAATTATCAATTAAATCGGAAACAACAAAAATTATTTTATCAATTTATAAAGTATTGTTTTTATCATCTTGTTATCTTTATGCTCTAAATTATATATTATGACAGGAACATTAATCAACGCTGCGGCAATAATTGTCGGGAGTTTAATAGGCATAGGGCTTCATACAAAATTACCCGAACGAATCGTGAAAATTGTTTTTCAAGGAATTGGATTATTTACCCTTTTTATTGGATTTTATATGGGTATGAAAACCAACAATTTATTTTTGATGATTCTGAGCATTGTTACCGGAGGAATTATTGGCGAATGGATAAATATTGATAAGTATATCAATCGGTTTGGAGACAAAGTTAAATTAAAACTTAAATCGAAAAATTCAAAATTTACCGAAGGGCTGGTAACCGCCTTTTTGCTTTTTTGTATGGGTTCGGTAACCATTTTAGGTGCTATTGAAGAGGGTTTGGGCGGTGAACCCAATTTATTATTGGCCAAATCGGTGCTCGATGGTGTTTCTTCTATTGCATTAGCAGCAGCTATGGGTTTTGGTGTTGCTTTTTCTGTTATTCCACTGCTTATTTATCAGGGAGGTTTAACGTTACTGGCTGCTTATTTTGGAGATTACTTTGCCAGCCATATTATTGATGAACTGACTGCTGTAGGCGGGTTAATGCTTATCGGACTGGGTATAAACATCCTGGAAATTAAACAAATAAAAATTCTTAATATGCTTCCGGCATTAATCGTTATTGTTATCTTAGCTTATTTCTTTGCTTAATTTTATGCCTATAGATTATCAAATAAAAAAACAATTAGGTAAGCTTTTCAAAAATTATTTTGGGGCTGAACCTGAAAAAATAAATGCCTTACCCCATTCAGGTTCAAACCGTAGATATTTCAGGTTAAGCACTCAACAGTTCTCCGCTATTGGAGCATATCATGATAACTCAAAAGAGAATATCGCTTTTATCCATTTTACGGAACATTTCTTACAATACCGCATCAATGTTCCCGAGATTTATGCTAAAAATATAAATCAAAATATTTATTTAATCCAAGATTTGGGTGATATTCAGCTATTAAACTGGCTAACCGAGATAAGAGTAAACCAAACTTTTCCCAAAGAGGCTCAAGTTGTATACAAAAAAGTAATTCAGGAATTAGTAAAAATCCAAATTGTAGCAGGCCGTACCTTTGATTACAGCTATTGCTATCCTTATCAGGCATTTCATAAAGAATCTATTCTGTTTGATTTGAATTATTTTAAACAATATTTTGTTGATGCGCAAAAACTAAAATATCCTAATACTAAACTTCAAAATGATTTCGAGCATTTAAGTAATTTTTTACTTTCAGATATTGATGCTTATTTTATGTATCGTGACTTCCAGGCACGAAATATTATGTTAGTCGATAACAAACCGTATTTTATCGATTATCAGGGAGGAAGAAAAGGCGCTCTACAATACGATTTGGCCTCACTCCTGTTTCAGGCAAAAGCCAATATCCCAAACGAGGATAGAAATCAACTCGTTAATTATTATTTAAACATTGCCCGGTTATTTATTCCCATCCACGAGGAAGAGTTTATGGAAAAATTTCATGCGTATGCACTCATCCGGGTTTTACAAACCTTAGGCGCTTACGGGCTGCGTGGGATTATCGAAAAAAAACAGCATTTTATCGAAAGTATTTCCTATGCCATCAAAAATCTGGAATTTTTAATCCAGAAAAATGAAATCCTGGAACAACTTAATACCTTAAAAGATATTATCCAACAAATCATAAACACAACATTAAAAACTGATGAAAGATAAACTTACGGTAACCATAAATAGCTTTTCCTATAAACGCGCTATCCCTGAAGATAAATCAGGAAACGGAGGAGGGTTTGTTTTCGATTGCCGGGCTGTTCATAATCCGGGAAGATATGAAGAATATCAATCCTTAACCGGAAAAGACCGGCAGGTAATCGACTTTTTTGAACAAAAAACCGAAATGCCACAATTTCTTGAGCATGTTTTTTCGTTGGTTGAAATGTCGGTAAAAAAATACCAGGAAAGAAATTTTACGCATCTCATGGTTAGTTTCGGATGTACCGGAGGACAACACCGTTCCGTATACTGTGCAGAAAAACTGGCTGATTTTTTACAAAACAAATTTAATATTCATATACAAGTACACCATATTGAGCAGGAATTAAACCAAAAAGAATCTTTATGAAAGCTATGATATTTGCTGCCGGTAAAGGTACCCGGCTAAAACCGCTGACTAATTCAATGCCTAAAGCCCTGGTCAAAATCAATGGCATTCCCATGCTCGAAAGAGTAATCCAAAAATTAATTCAATCAGGAGTAAATGAAATTATTATAAATGTTCATCATTTTGCTGGCCAAATCATTAATTTTCTGAAAGAAAATGACCATTTCGGAATTCGAATCGAAATATCTCACGAAAAAGACGAACTGTTAGATACCGGAGGCGGATTAAAAAAAACTTCGTGGTTTTTTAATGATAACAAACCTTTTATTCTTCACAATGTGGATATTTTAAGTAATATAGATTTAGCAAAAATGCTCGAATATCATCAACATAATAATGCCCTGGCAACCCTGGCTGTAAGAGAACGCAAATCGAGCAGATATTTTTTATTTAATCATCAAAATCGATTGTGTGGATGGCAAAATGTAAAAACAGGAGAAATTATGAATCATAATCCATCCAATGCAACAAATAAACTTGCTTTTAGTGGAATCCATATCATCAATCCGGAAATTTTTGATTATTGGCCCGATAGCTCAAAATTTTCCATTGTAAAAACATACCTTGATTTATCACAAAATCATCCGATAATAGCTTTTCCACATAACCAGGATTATTGGTATGATATTGGGAAACCGGATAGTTTAAAAGAAGCAGATGCTTTTTTTAATAATCAATAATTACGCTTAAAATTTTTGCTTTTTGAACAATCCATATTTTAGTAATGTTACTAAATTGATTAAAATAATTATTTTTGTAGATATAAAAAAGCCCGTTGTAAAACAAAGCACTTAGCATGAGTGAATATCTGCCTTTATTAATTGGACTTTTATTTTTATCCGGAATTTTGGTAACGGTACTTTACCCGATTTTTAAGCAGCGGTTGGGATGGGTGCTTTCTCTAATTCCATTAACCATTTTCGTTTTGCTTCTCATCTCGCTTGGAGATATTGGTACCCAAACCATCAAACTCCTTCCATCCGATTTTTCATTATTACCTGGCATTGACTTTGCTTTCCGCATGGATGGGTTAAGTGCCATTTTTGGTTTATTAATTACAGGAATTGGATTTTTAGTAGTACTGTATGCATCGTGGTACATGAAAAATTACAACCGGCAAGCCCATTTTTTCAGTTACCTGATGTTTTTTATGGCTGCCATGACCGGCCTTGTTTTCTCAGATAACCTAATGGGGTTATTTATTTTTTGGGAATTGACCAGTGTAACTTCATTTTTACTCATTGGTTTTGACCATCACTTAGAAAAATCGCGGCAAGCAGCTTTACAATCGCTGTTAATTACCGGATTTGGCGGGTTATGTTTACTTTTTGCAGCCATTCTTATTGGACAGATAGCCGGAACCTACCAGATTAGTGAGATTATTGCCAGTGGTATCGATTTTACTGCTCACCCACAATATCAATTAATTTTTATTTTAATATTAGTAGCCGTACTTACCAAATCGGCTCAATTTCCTTTTCATTTTTGGCTGCCCGGAGCCATGCAGGCACCAACACCGGTAAGTGCCTACCTCCATTCGGCTACCATGGTAAATGCCGGCATTTACCTTTTATTAAGGATGCATCCGGTTCTTAGTGGTACCATTTTATGGAAGTACTCGTTAATATTGGCTGGTGTTATTACCATGTTTTTGGGTGCCTGGTTCTCCATGGGACAAAAAGACTTAAAAAGAATTTTGGCATTTACAACTATAAGTGCCTTAGGAACTATGGTTTTACTTATTGGCATTGGCACACCACTATCTATAGAAGCTACCCTGGTATTTTTTATCGTTCATGGATTGTATAAAGGCGGATTGTTTATGGTGGCCGGAATCATAGATAAAAGTACCGGTACCCGTGATATTACGGTATTATCGAAAATATGGAAACCATTACCGGCAACAACGATATTTGGGGTGCTTGCATTAATATCCATGGCCGGATTGCCTCCAATGCTTGGGTTTGTTGGAAAAGAACTTGTTTATGTTGCCAAAATTCATTTGCCCGGAATATCATGGATTATACTACCTCTGGGTGTAGGTGCAAACATTATGATGGTCGCAATTTCGCTTACTATTTTTGTCGAAGTATTTTACACTAAATCCAAAAAACCAGCGATTCCTATCCACTATACTGAAAAAAAATTACCCTGGTATTTTATTCTTGGCCCGGGTGTTTTAGCATTAGCCGGATTGTTACTTGGATTATTTCCTGCCGGACTTAACCAGGTTATTGCTAATGCACTTTTTGTAACAAAAAACCAGGTAGTAGATGTTCATCTTTTATTGTGGCATGGATTTAATGAGATTTTACTTCTAAGTATTTTTGCTATTTTACTCGGAGTTATCGTCTTCGTATTCCGCAAACCAGTAACTAAATTTATCAGGCTAACCATTAAGTGGTTTGATATATACCATTTGCCTACCATTTTTATGAATGTAATGAATCAATACTTAAAAATTGCCGGCAAATATACCCAACGTATTCAGCATGGTTACCATCGTTATTATTTGATGACCTTTTTTGTTGCTACCCTTGCAATAACAGCTTTTCAGATTAACTGGAATTTTACAGAATTGGTACCTTTGGGAGGATTCTCAACCATACGATTAAATATTGTTATCTTGCTCATGGTTTCTTCATTAGCTGTTCTTTTTGCAGTATTTTCCATGTCGAGGCTTTCGGCAATTCTATCCATGGGTGTTGTTGGTTATGGTATTGGATTATTATATCTTTTGTATGGAGCCATCGATTTAGCGATTACTCAGTTTTTATCTGAAACAGTCATCATGGTTCTTTTTGTTATGGTCATTTATTACCTGCCTAAATTTGCCAAGTTATCGAATAAAAGATCACGTATCAGAGATATTATTATCTCTTTGGCAGTAGGAGCCGGAGTAACCATCGTTGTTTTGCATAGCAGAGCTTTAAATAATTATGAACCAATTTCTAACTTTTTTACCGAAAATAGTTTATTAAAAGCTCACGGGCGAAATATTGTAAATGTTATTTTGGTTGATTTCAGAGCACTTGACACATTGGGAGAAATAACGGTTTTAACCCTGGCAGCTATTGGAGTTTTTAGTTTATTTCGTTTTACCATAAAAAAAGAAAGTAAATGAATAACAACAACTTCAAAAATATTATCCTTGAGAATATCGTAACACTTTTTATGAAAGTGATGGTTATTTATTCTTTTTATCTTTTGCTGCGTGGGCATAATAATCCTGGAGGAGGATTTATTGCCGGCATCATTGCCAGCACTGGTTTTATATTTTTTGCAATCATTCATGGAACAAAAGCCTTACAAAACATCATAAAATTTCAACCACAACTATTTATAGCTTCAGGATTATCTTTAGTTTTTATTGCAGCATTTTTACCGGTTATAATTTCAAAAGAAATATTAACCGGATTATGGATACAAACCAAAATTCCTGTTTGGGGAGAATTTCATTTAGGTACTCCCCTAATTTTTGATACAGGTGTTTTTTTAGTTGTTATTGGTGTTATTTTAACAATCGTAATTAGTATCATGGAGGTTTTAAAATGGAATTAATATTAGCAATTTTTATTGGATTATTATATGCCTGTGGTGTTTACCTGGTTTTAAGGCGCAGTATTGTTAAAGTTATTTTGGGCATTTTTGTACTGTCAAACGCTACCAATCTTATTATTTTCTTAGCCGGAGGTATTAAACGAAGTGGTGCAGCATTTATAGCCGAAGGAGCCGAAAAAATTGATCCGGCAACCATTAGCGATCCTCTCCCTCAAGCGTTGATACTTACAGCTATAGTTATAAGTTTGGGTATTGCATCATATATTCTTGCTTTAAAATACAAATACTTTGAAGTAACCGGAACGCACGATTTAGACCAACTTAGTAAAACCGATCAAAAATGAGTGTACTCCCTTTGGCCATATTAACACCATTCACTTTTATTATTCTGACATTATTTATTAAAAATGTCCGTACAAGAAATTTTTTATCGGTTACTCTTGCCATTATTAATTTA
The DNA here is from genome assembly GCA_030156305.1 of Bacteroidales bacterium. Classification (GTDB taxonomy): domain Bacteria; phylum Bacteroidota; class Bacteroidia; order Bacteroidales; family UBA12077; genus UBA12077. Next base: position 6,830 of record JASGMZ010000105.1, read on the forward strand.
GGGATTGCTATTTATATTTTATCAGCAGTTAATAGTTCCGAGATGTTGAAAACCCAAATGGGGTCGTGGCCGGCACCTTACGGGATTACTCTCGTTGCCGATCGCTTTAGTGCTTTTATGCTGCTAATGTCAGCTGTTGTGTTTTTAGCTGTAACTATATACTCTGTCCAGTCGATTGATTACGAACGTTTAAAAAACAACTATTTCCTTTTTACTTATGGCATTTTAATGGGAGTAAACGGAAGTTTCCTTGCCGGTGATATTTTTAACCTTTACGTTTGGTTTGAGGTTATGCTCATGGGTTCATTTATCCTTATCAGTTTTGGTGGCGAAAGAGCTCAACTGGAGGGAGCTATAAAATATCTTATCCTCAATCTTATCTCATCATTATTTTTTGTAGCAGGAATAGGAATTTTGTATGGAAAAATGGGAAGTTTAAATATGGCAGACCTGGCCTACAAATTTTCGCTTACCGGTGATTTTCCAAGTCTTTTTGAACCTTCTCTTATATTATTATTGGTAGGTTTTGCGATTAAAGGCGCATTATTTCCATTCTTTTTCTGGCTGCCGGCATCTTATCACACCCCTCCGCCTGCTGTTTCTGCACTCTTTGCAGGGCTATTGACAAAAGTGGGAATATATTCACTTATACGTATTTATACTTTGTTCTTACACTATTACGATTATTTCTGGAATCCCATTATTTTATGGATGGGCATATTATCTATGGTAATTGGTGTAATTACAGCCACTGCACAATTTGATTTTAGAAAAATATTATCCTTTCATATTATCAGTCAGGTGGGATACGTTATTATTGGACTTGCATTTTTTACTGTCTCCGGCCTTGCTGCAGCAATATTCTTTCTGGGCCATAATATGATTTCCAAAACAAACACCTTTCTTGTAGCCGGATGGGTACACCGGGAAACAGGTACATTAAATTTAAAAAATTTAGGCGATATGTTTAATCGCAACACTCTATGGGGAGTGCTATTTTTTATTTCTGCATTTAGCTTAGCAGGATTACCTCCCTTAAGTGGGTTTGCAGGTAAATATTTAATTATTAAAGCAGGGATTGAAAATAATCAAATTCTTGTGGCTATGGTTGCCTTATTTGTCGGACTTTTTACGTTGTTTTCAATGGTAAAAATCTGGATTGAAGTATTTTGGAAAAATACACCTAAACAAGAATTTTCAGAAAAAGAATTGCCAAAAGCTAAATATTTACCTTTTGGGTACATGATAACCGGTTCAATTTTTTTAGCTCTGGCCATTATAGTTATGGGTGTATGGGCTGAACCTATTGCAGGATTTTGTGAAAAAGCAGCAACCGATTTGCTTAACAACCAAAAGTATATCAATTTTGTATTGCAATGAAAATAATTAATTCATTTTTAGCATTTATATTCAGACTCTTTAACCTGTTTATTTTATTTATTTACTTTATTTATAAAGTAATAAATTCTGGATGGATAGTTGGTTGGCTGATTATCAAAGGATATCGTGGTGAACATGAAGGGATTGTTAAATATCATCCACAAAGTAAAAAACCATGGCAAATTATTTTATTATTTAACTTGATTAGTATGACCCCTGGTTCTTTAAGCATAGATCTATCGGAGGACCATAAAACTATATTTGTACATTTATTAAATAGCCAGGACAAAAATAATTTTTTCGACACTACACAAAAAATTGAAAAAATGGTGCTTAGAAGTTTTAATTAAGAACTAATTATGCTGATAATGACTGAATTTGGAAATATATTTTTGGAATATGCATCGTTGGCAGCACTATGGATTATGGCCATTAGCTTAATATTTCCATTATACAGGCTTTTTAAGGGGCCTACTCTGTCCGACAGGGTGGTAGCTCTTGATCAAATTGCTTTTATTAATGTTGGAATTATTATTTGTGATGTGTTTTATACACGAAATGCGATGTTACTTGATGTTGTCTTAACGGTTTCGTTATTACTCGTTTTTGGGTCAATGATTATTGCCCGGTATTTATATAAAAAACAAAACGAAAATGATTGATATTGTTGCTGGAATTTTAGTTTTGATTAGTGCATTGATAATTTTCATTGCATCAATTGGTATTATACGATTTAAAAGTCTTTATAGCCGAATGCATGTGGTAACAAAAGTATCATCTTTTGCATTTGTATTATTACTAATAGCCTTAAACATCTTATTTTTTGATTGGAAAATTGCCTTAATTACGTTAATAATTTTCCATGTTTTAATCTTTCTATCCCCCATTTCCGCTCATATGATCGCTAAGGTATCTCAATTTACTGGCAAAAAGATAGATGAAAATAATAGTGATTAAGTTTCCCACACTTTTTAATACAATGTATCTTTATTACTACAAATTTTGTAAAACAAAAGCTAAACGAATTATATAAAAAACAGAAGAAATTACTTTCTCACGGCCTGACATTATACCCTTTAAGCCTATTATACAAACCAAGTTAAAATCCCATTTTCAAAAAATAAAAATTTAGTAACTAATCAGTGTGAACATACAAAATAATTGCTCACCGCTAAGACGGAAAGTCGCAAAGTTTAAAAATTTATTTATTGATCTGTTAATATCATTAAT
>JASGMZ010000106.1 GCA_030156305.1 Bacteroidales bacterium
ATTGTATTTCTATTGTATTTCTATTGTATTTCCAATTAATATCTATTGTACTTTTATGGTATTTTATCATTTCTATAGAATTTATATAATTCATTTTTTAATGTTTCGTCATTTTTTTTTCCTGCCATATACTATAAAGCACAGGAACAATAAACATTGTAAGGATTGCAATCATCATTCCCCCAAATAACGGAATCGACATAGGCACCATGATATCCGAACCTTTCCCTGTTGATGTGAGCACAGGCAACAATGCAATTAAAGTTGTTGCTGTTGTCATCATGGCCGGACGAACACGCTTTGACCCGGCATCAATTATTACTTCCCGTAATTCTTTAACCGTCGAAGGTTTATGTTTTTCCATCAATTGTTTGATATATGTACTTATCAATACACCATCATCGGTTGCAATACCAAACAAAGCAATAAATCCAACCCACACGGCAACACTCAGGTTAATCGTCCTAATCTGGAATAAATCCCTGAGGTGGATTCCTGCCAGGGTTCCATCCATAAACCAGGGCTGCCCGTATAACCAAAGCATAATGAACCCTCCGGAAAAAGCAACCAATATTCCACTAAATATTAATCCTGTGGATGTTACAGACCGGAATTGAAAATATAAAATAAAAAATATGATGACTAAGGAAACGGGAATTACCAAAACCAATCTTTTGGTCGCCCGTATTTGATTTTCATAATTCCCGGTAAAAATATAGCTTACCCCGCCAGGTAATTCAAAGTCTCCTGAATCTATTAAACCATTCAAATATGCCTGGGCATTCTCCACCACATCGACCTCGGCATATCCATCTTTTTTATCAAAAATAACATACGAAACCAAAAAAGTATTTTCACTTTTTATCATTTGCGGCCCTCGTGTATAAGTAATATCAGCTACCTGACTTAAAGGCACCTGTGCGCCTGAAGAAGTAGGAATAAGCAAATTTTTTAAATCCTCGGGATTATCTCTAAACTCACGGGCATATCTTAATCGAACAGGAAAACGTTCGCGGCCTTCTACCGTGGTTGTTAAAGTCATTCCACCAACCGCACTCGATAATATGGTTTGCAGTTTTTTTACAGTTAAACCATACCGCGCAGCTTTTTTCCGGTCAATTTCTATTTCGAGATAAGGTTTGCCTACCACACGGTCGGCAAATACTGAGGTGCGAGCTACCCCTTCCACATTTTTAAGATGTTGCTCCAGCTCTAAACCAACCTTTTCTATGGTTACTAAATCAGGGCCAAAAACTTTAATTCCCATAGGAGCTCTCATCCCCGTTTGTAACATGACTAATCGGGTAGATATAGGCTGAAGCTTAGGTGCTGATGTTAGTCCCGGAATTTTTGCTTGTTTAATAATTTCATTCCAGATATCATCAGCCGAATGAATCTCATCTCTCCATTGGCGGAAATAATCTCCATTCTTATCTTCAATTAACTCTTCCCGTGCAATTAACTTAAATCCTTCCTTTTCCCGGTCGTAATCTTTACCATTTTTTAATACAAATGCACCCTCGTTATTTGTTTTAAATCTTATTCTGTGACCATCTTCATCCAGAATATATTCCGGTTTGTAATTAATTACATTTTCGTACATAGAAACCGGAGCCGGGTCCAGTGCTGAATTAACACGGCCCCATTTCCCAACTACTATTTCTACTTCAGGTATAGCACTTACCTGCTTATCCAATATCCGGATAACGTCTAAATTTTCCTGAATTCCTGAATGGGGCATTGTAGTTGGCATCAAAAGGAATGAACCTTCATCCAGCGGTGGCATAAACTCTTTACCTAAACCTGGGATTGATTCATTTAATGACTGGTAGGTTCCTGAATTTTTTACCCATTTGGGCATAAAACCAAACAACTTATCAAAACCTTGCCAAATAGTAATTCCAAATAAAATAACAAATACAGGGATGGTTAAAAAAGTCCATTTATGGTTAAGTATCCATTTTAACAGGGATGGATAAAAGAAAACTACTGCAGATAGCAAACTCAAAATAACGCCTACAATTAATAAAACAAACAGAAAATTGGTGAACAAGGAATTTTGAGCCCCTAAAGGCATCCAAACCTTCGATAAGAAGAAAACCACAATGGCCGCTGTTATGGCAATATTTATATAGTTCGTCCATTGTTTACGATGTTCCGGCCATTTATCGGCAAAATAATTATTAATTCCAATACCGGTGATAAATAAAGCAATATAATAACCAGTAGCGAAAGCTAACACAACACCGGCTGATGCTGCAATAAGATTAGCTACTTTCTTGTATCTGTTTTTATCAAATTTTAATGAAAATATTAGATGAGCCAGCATCGGAATAATAATTAACCCGATAATCAGAGCCGATAGCATGGTAAAAGTTTTAGTGAATGCCAACGGTTTAAATAATTTCCCTTCTGCAGCCTGCATGGCAAATACAGGCAAGAAACTTACAATAGTAGTTGAGATTGCTGTTACAACAGCTCCGGCTACTTCAACTGCCCCTTCATAAATTACGGTAATTAATTTTTGCCCTTTTGTACCGAGCTCTTTAGCTTCCTCAATGTGTCTGATAATATTTTCGGTAAACACTACTCCAACATCAATCATAATACCTATTGATATAGCAATACCCGAAAGAGCAACAATATTGGCATCGACCCCAAACTGCCGCATGGTAATAAATGTCATTAAAACACCAATAGGTAATAAACTGGATATTAAAAATGACGCTTTTAGGTTTAACACCAAAATAATAATCACCAAAATACTTATCAAAAGCTGGAGTGTAATAGCCTCTTCAAGCGTTCCCAACGTTTCTTTAATCAGGCCGGTACGGTCGTAAAAAGGAACAATGGTAACTTTTGAAGTTGTTCCATCTTCAAGGGTTTTTGAAGGTAAGCCGGGAGCTATTTCTGCTATTTTGTTTTTAACATTTTCTATGGTTTGCATTGGATTTGCCCCATAGCGGGCAACAACCACTCCACCCACGGCTTCTGCTCCACCTTTATCCAATCCGCCCCGACGAGTACCCGGACCAAAATTTATGCTGGCCACATCTTTCAATCGAATGGGTACATTTTCGTTAACAGCTACAACACTTTGCTCTAAATCCTCAAGTTCCTGAACATAGCCTAATGACCTGACCAAATACTCAGCACGATTAAATTCAATAGTTCGTGCACCAATATCAAGGTTGCTGTTTTTAACCGCATCCATAATTTGCTCAATAGTGACTCCATGCGCTTTCATAGCATTTGGGTCAATATCCACCTGGTATTCTTTAATAAAACCACCGATAGAAGCTACTTCGGCTACCCCTTTAGCTGCAGTTAACGAATACCTGACATGAAAATCCTGTATAGTTCTTAATTCATGTGGATCCCATCCTCCTGCAGGATTTCCCTTTTTATCCCTGCCTTCGAGTGTATACCAGTATATTTGTCCCAAAGCAGTTGCATCAGGGCCAAGTGCCGGTGTGGCATCATCAGGCAAAGTCCCGGGTGGTAAGGAGTTAAGTTTTTCTAATATTCGGGTTCGGCTCCAGTAAAATTCTATATCTTCTTCAAAAATGATATAAATACTGGACAGGCCGAATATTGAGTTACTTCGAATTGTTTTAACACCAGGTATTCCCAGCAAGGCAGTTGTTAAGGGATATGAAATTTGATCTTCAATATCCTGCGGTGATCGTCCCGGCCATTCGGTGTATACTATTTGCTGATTTTCTCCTATATCCGGAATAGCATCAACAGGAACCGGGTCATTGGGTAAAATACCTGTTTCCCAGTTAAATGGAGAAGTGGCAATTCCCCATAAAACAAATACAATTAATACCAAAAAGGTAACTAATTTATTCTCTAAAAAGAATTTAATGATTTTATGAAGCATATTTATTTGATTTGAATATTCAATATATAGATATAATTAATACATAGATTTACTGCACAAAAGCAGTAAATCTATCCATCAACATAAATAGCTTTGTAAAAAGGATAACCGATCTTGACTTTCTTTATTTGGTGGTGATTCTGTGATATAAAGAACTAAACTATCACTACTAAAGATGTCTGCGTTGTAAAATGAAAAAATTACAGGAAATAATAACTCCTGTACTGAAAGGTTTTCTGCTAAATGATAGGTTGAAACAAAAAAATCATTCTTTAACTGATAAAAATCCGTTTCATTGTAGCAGCAATTTTCTTCCATATCGCAACATTGAGATGCCTCCTTATTTATTTCTATAGAAACAAGCTCGGTTGAACAGTAATGTTTAGATACAGCAAAGCCGGTTATTGAGAGCATCAATATCAGACTGATAAAAATATGTTTTAGTAATCTAAACATCTTTTATATGACGATTTTATTAATAACACTTAGTAGGCTATTTTGTTTAGTAAAGATAAAATAATCTTTAATTCCTTTTAAATTAATAATTTAATTTCTTGTTAACACACTTCCAAATTGAATATTTAACTTTAGAATGAAAAATATTGATATTTATGTTATTTCCTACTATCCGTAAGCTAAACAAGGCTTTTTTTGTAACACTAAATCACTCAAATTATAACACAATCTTGCCTGCCAGCCACGGCTGGTAAACTGGCAAGCAGGGTTTCACTAAGTAGAATCTCACCTAACTTGGTGTAACTTTGCGGTGAAGTAATAGAACACAGATTCAATAAATTAAATACACGGATGGAGCAGGTTTACACAGATATTTTAGATTAAAAAAAATAAAAGCGGCAGGAGGCAGTGGCAGGAGGCAGCGGCAGTAGGCAGTGGCAGTAGGCAGTGGCAGGAGGCAGCGGCAGGAGGCAGCGGCAGGAGGCAGTAGCAGGAGGCAGGTTGAAACCCTTTCAGCGTCTGAAAGTCCTGAAAGTGGTTGAGCGGGAAAAACAGCGGCAATAACCAATAATAGAACACAGATTCAATAAATTAAATACACAGATAGAGCAGATAAGCACAGATATTTTAGATTAAAGAAAAAAAAGCGGCAGGTGGCAGTGGCAGGTGGCAATATGAAATAATAAACGAATAACAATTTTCAGGAATTTCTCTTTGCGTCTTGCCGTCTTCGCGGTGAAATAATAGAACACAGATTTAATAAATTGAATACACAGATGGAGCAGGTTTACACAGATATTTTAGATTTAAAAAAACAAAAGTGGCAGGTGGCAGCGGCAGGTGGCAGTATGAAATAATAAACGAATAACAATTTTCAGGAATTTCTCTTTGCGTCTTGCCGTCTTCGCGGTGAAGTAATAGAACACAGATTTAATAAATTAAATACACGGATGGAGCAGGTTTACACAGATATTTTAGATAAAAAAAATAAAAGCAGCAGGAGGCAGTAGCAGGTGGCAGGTGGCAGCAGGATGCAAGATACAAGTTTAAGGATGCATTATTCAAGATTTCAAGAACTTTTTCCCAATCAACAAATCTACTATTTCACCATTGTACGAATTTACTAATTCACTATTTGACTATTTCCCAAATCTTCCAATTCACAGATTAAAAATTATATCTTTACAAAAAATAAAAGGAGTTACACCGTGGGACGAAGAAAGAAAAGATTACCCGTTATTGAAAATGTAGAAATTACAGACTTTGCAGCCGAAGGAAAATCGATTGCCCGTATTGAGAATAAAGTAGTTTTTGTGAACCAAACCGTTCCGGGAGATATTGTAGATATCCAACCCACGAAATCACGGAAAAGTTTTATGGAAGCCAATCCGGTAAAATTTCACAAATATTCGGATATCCGCATCGAACCCTTTTGCGAACATTTTGGTATTTGTGGTGGTTGCAAGTGGCAGATGTTACCCTACAGCGAGCAATTAAAATTTAAGCATCAGCAGGTGATCGATAATTTAGAACGAATAGCGAAAGTTAAACTCCCAGAGATAGATTACATTCTAGGTTCGGAAAAAACCAGGTATTATAGAAATAAGCTGGAGTTTACCTTCTCGAATAACCGCTGGCTTACCCGAGACGAGATAGATACCGATGAAAAAATAGAGAATAACAATGCCCTGGGATTCCATATTCCTAAATTATGGGACAAAATCGTAGATATCAACCACTGCTATTTGCAGGAAGAACCTTCGAACGAAATAAGACTGGCGTTTAAAGAGTATGCAGAAAAAAACAACCTCTCCTTTTTCGATCTGCGCAAGCAGGAAGGATTTCTGCGAAACCTGATTATACGAACATCCACCACAGGCGATGTAATGGTGATTCCTGTTTTTTATGATGATGATCAGGAAAATATAAACAGCCTTTTACAATACATTGCCGATAAATTTCCTCAGATCACATCGTTAATGTATATTGTCAATTCCAAATCCAATGATTCCATTACCGACCAGGATGTAGTATTGTTTAGTGGCAAAGGCCATATTATTGAAAAAATGGAAAACCTGCAATTTAAAATCGGCCCTAAATCGTTTTACCAGACCAATTCGGAGCAGGCCTACAACCTATACGCAAAAGTACGTGACTTTGCCGGTTTAACAGGAAACGAAACCGTTTATGACCTGTACACCGGTACCGGAACCATCGCCAATTTTGTAGCTTCTAAAGCGAAGAAAGTTATTGGCATAGAATATATCTCTGAAGCCATTGAAGATGCAAAAATAAATTCGGAAATAAACCAGATTAAAAATACAGCATTTTTTGCAGGCGATATGAAAGATATTCTAACTCCTGAATTTATGGTTACACATGGCACTCCGGATGTTATTATAACCGACCCGCCACGGGCAGGGATGCACAAAGATGTGGTAGCAACTATACTACAAACTAACCCACAGAAGATTGTATATGTGAGTTGTAATCCGGCAACACAAGCCCGGGATATTAACCTGCTGGATGAAAAATATAAAGTTACCAAAGTACAACCGGTGGATATGTTCCCCCACACGTACCATGTTGAAAATATTGTTTTGCTGGAACGAGTTTAGTAAAATGAACATTTTTGTACAACGGACATTCCTGTCCGTTGGCTACGCAGCCTTGTCCGTTGGTATGCTGGACATTTTTAAACACCCAAAATAGTCTTATCCATTCACAATATGCAGCTTAAAAACAACTATAAACCAACACCACCGGACTTTAGCATATTTTTAAAAAATTTAGGGAAACTGATTAATTCATTCATATCATCCAAATCCTTATTCATCATATAATCGTTTGATTATTAACCAAAAAACTAATTTAGCTGTAAAATATTCTCAATTTCTGAAAGGAATAACTGGGGAAGAAATAGTATATCAGACGTATGAAAAAGAACGATCTTTTTTCGGGAGCCAATACTCCGCTATATTATATTCGAGAGGATCAATTGACCGAAATAAAAAGTACCCGGAATCCTATTGGAATCACACCCATTGAGATTCCTTTCCAAAACCACGAAATAGAATACCGTAAGGATGATATCTTTTATTTGTTTTCTGATGGTTTTATCGATCAGTTTGGCGGTGATTTCGGAAAAAAATACCGCTCCAGAAGATTTAAACATTTATTATTAGAAATTCATGATAAACCTCTGGACACACAAAAGAAGATGCTCATCGAAAATTATAAAAACTGGGTACACGATGAGTACGAACAATTAGATGATATCATGGTATTTGGCTTTAAACCATAAAAAAACACCCGATAAAAATCAGGGTGTTTTAGATTATACTTTAAACAAACAATCTATTATTTAATTTTTTCAGGAATCTTTTCTTCAGGATGATCCGTTTTAAAATCAACCCAATATTGTTTGATGGTTGATTTTATTTCTTTATGAAGCAACAATAAACCTGTTAAATTCGGGATAGCCATAAATACTACCGTTAATAAAGATAAGCTCCAAATAATGGTGGTATCGGTAAACGAAGCAATAAAAAAGGCTACCACAAAAAACAACCGATAAATAAATACATATTTCGAGCCAAATAAATAGGTTACTGAACGGTCGCCATAATACGACCACGAAATGGCCGTAGAAAAAGCAAATAGCAATAACCCAATGGCTACAATATACTGGCCCCAGTTGCCAAAATAGCTTCGGGTAAATGCCACTGCTGTTAGCGGAGCACTATGAATAAGCGATTCTCCTTCGAGCACTACCGGAATTTCCTGTTCTTGAATACGTCCGTTTACAACTGGTATTTCTCCGTTAAAAACAGTTTTATTTAGGATATTTTCCTTTTCATATACCACTATATTTTCAGCAATCGAACGGGCATGCAAAAGGGTAATGTTATCATTAACAATCTGCCCATTTTCAATTTTTAATTCGCCATTAAAAGTCTGCACCCTATCTCCACCATTCAAATGATTACGAAGCATTTTTACCTGTTGAGGATTCGTTTCGGTATAATTATTCGCTAAAATTTCAATATCTGTATTTTGAAATTGATTAGGTACTTTTTCGTTCCAAACCCCTGACGATAATAATACCAAACCCGTAATGGTACAAATAATAATCGTATCGATAAAAGGCTCGAGAATAGCAACCAAACCTTCGGAAACCGGCTCGTGAGCCCTTGCAGCAGAGTGTGCAATAGGGGCTGACCCCTGGCCTGCTTCATTTGAAAAAAGCCCGCGATTCACGCCCTGATTAAAAGTATACGCAAATCCGGCACCAAGGAAACCTCCCATGGCCGCAGTACCCGAAAAGATATCTTTAAAAATGGCTATAAATGAAGGAATAATATTTTCATAATTATAAAAAATAACGGCAAAAGCACCAATTAAATAAATAAGCGCCATTCCGGGAACCAATCTTTCGGTTACTTTAGCAATACGCTTAATACCACCAATAATAACAAGTGCTAAAAGCACAGACATTACTGCTCCGGTGATTATATGTTTAACACCAAAAGTGGCAAAAACGGAATTAGAAATACTATTTATTTGGGGTAAACTACCAGAACCAAAAGATGACAGTATGGTAGCAGCAGCAAAAAAACCACCCAGCCATTTACCGGTTTTAATTACCTTCCCGTTTTTAAGGTTAATATTTAAACGTTTCTTCATATAATACATGGGGCCTCCGGCAACCATGCCTTTTTCATCAAACTCACGATATTTGTGTGAAATAGAAACCTCAACAAACTTAGTACACATACCAAAAAAGGCCGTAACCAACATCCAGAACAATGCTGCAGGCCCACCGAGGTGAATAGCTAAAGCCACTCCGGCAATATTTCCTGTTCCTACCGTTCCGGAAAGTGCCGTTGTTAATGCCTGAAAGTGAGAAGTGTCGCCTTCATCTCCTTTCCGGTCAAATTTCCCTTTTACAATCTTTATGGCATGTTTAAAATATCTTAACTGTGGAAATTTTAAATAAAGGGTAAAAAATAATCCGGTACCTATTAAAAAGAAAACAAACCATTCATGCCCGCCAAGGTAGCT
>JASGMZ010000107.1 GCA_030156305.1 Bacteroidales bacterium
CGTTTTCTTATAAACCATAGAATAGCAAATATTGCTACTCCAACTAAAAATAAGATTACCCTGGCCCAAAAGCTACTAACATCAGATGATACAATAATGATATCCCCTAAAAAAGCGATAATAAAACCTACGGTAAATCCTGTTAAAAATCGATGTTTCATTTTATTTTTTATTTAATTTAATATTTTATACAAATTACAAAATAAATATCAATAAAAAAAGAAAGCCTGCTAAATTTTTAACAGGCTTTCAAGATAAAAAAAAAACAGCATTATTCTTTAATACCCAACTGTTGGAAAATAAATGCATATTCCATTGCAGTTTCCCTCAATGCTTCGAATCGACCGGAAGCACCTCCATGGCCTGCTTTCATATTGGTATGTAACAACAATACATTATCGTCGGTTTTCACATCACGCAGTTTAGCCACCCATTTGGCCGGCTCCCAGTATTGCACCTGCGAGTCATGTAATCCTGTTGTTACAAGCATTGCCGGGTAATCCTGTGCTTTCACCTGGTCGTATGGCGAGTAAGAAAGCATATAATCATAATATTCTTTAACTTTAGGATTCCCCCATTCATCAAATTCGCTGGTGGTTAGAGGAATCGTTTCATCGAGCATGGTGGTAACCACATCCACAAAAGGAACGGCAGCAACAACCCCTTTATAAAGTTCTGGTTGTAAATTCACTATGGCACCCATTAACAAACCGCCGGCACTTCCGCCCATAGCAAAAAGTTTATCAGGATTAGTATAATTTTGTTCAATTAAATACTTGGCACAATCGTTAAAATCAGTAAATGTATTCATCTTTTTCAATAATTTACCATCTTCGTACCATTGGCGGCCAAGATACTGGCTTCCGCGAATATGGGCAATAGCGTATACAAAACCGCGATCAAGCAGGCTTAAACGGATAGAGCTAAAGTAGGGATCCATGGTAATTCCATACGAACCATAACCATAAAGTAATGCAGGATTATTGCCATCTAACTTTATGCCTTTACGATATACGATTGACATAGGAATTTTAGTACCATCATCGGCAGTAGCCCACAATCTTTTGGTTTCGTAATTCGACGGGTCAAAATCGCCCAGTACTTCCTGTTGCTTTTTTAACTCACGCTCACGGGTTTTCATGTTGTAATCGTAGGTTGAACTCGGCGTAGTCAGGGATGTATAGCCAAATCGCAATACATCGGTATCAAAATCAGGATTGGTAGAAACATAGGCCATATAAACTTCTTCGTCGAAATCAATATAATAGTCATCATTTGTTTCCCAATTGATTATTCTGATGTTATTTAATCCATTACTACGTTCTTGAACCACAAGATAATTTTTAAAAATTTCTATCCCTTTAAGAAAAACATCTTCGCGGTGTGGAATTACTTCTTCCCAGTTTTCTTTAGTTGTTTTATGAACCGGTGTGCGCATTAATCGAAAATTTTTAGCGTTTAAATTGGTTTTGATATAAAAATAATCACCAAAATGTTCCACCTCATATTCTAATCCCCGTTCACGTGGCTGTATAATTTTAAAATCCCCATCAGGGTTATTGGCTTCCATAAATCGATATTCATTGGATAACGTGCTATAAGAACTTATGAGTAAATAGTTTTGCGATTTAGATTTATAAATACCGGTACTGAATGTTTCATCTTCTTCATGGTATATTTCTTTATCTGTTGAGAAGTCCTCACCCAAAATATGTTTAAAAATTTTGTATGACCGAAGCGTAATATCATCTTTCTGTGTATAAAAAAATGTTTTACTATCGTTTGCCCAGGCTGCCGAACCAGTTGTTAAAGGAATATTATCAGATAATATCTCACCGGTTTCTAAATTTTTAATATGAATGGTGTATTTTCTCCGGCTAACTGTATCGACACCAAATGCCAGCAATTTATTATCAGGGCTAACATTAATTCCGTTAACCTGGTAATAATTATGTCCTTTGGCCATTTCGTTCACATTGAGCATCACCTCTTCATTTGCATCAAGCGTTCCTTTTTTGCGGCAATAAATCGGATATTCTTTTCCCTCTTCGTAGCGGGAATAATAGTAATAGCCATTAAAGAAATACGGAACAGACTGATCCGTTTCTTTTATCCGCGATTTCATTTCTTCAAAAAGTTTTTCCTGCAAATCTTCGGTAGGCTTTAAAACCGATTCAGTATACCTGTTTTCAGCTTCCAAATATTCAATTACTTCTGGATTTTCCCTGTCGTTTAACCAGTAATAATTGTCAATCCGCGTATCACCATGGATAGTTAACTCCTTCGGTTTTTTCATAGCATCGGGTGGTTGAATGTTCTCGGTGTTTTTACATCCTGTAATCATAAATAATCCAAAAAATATAATCACAGAAACGTTTAATAATTTTCTATTCTTCATTTTAATTTAATTTTTTAATTTATAAGTGTAAATATAATTTATTCCCTGCTATTTTATTATCTATAATATTTAGAATTATTTTTATTACCTAAATATAAAACAATGACTTACCAAAGAAAACTTTCCCGTTCGCAAAACCAGGTTATTGCCAGTGTTGCCGAATATTTGGACTGGGACATTGCATTAGTTCTTATTTTATATCTGATCATAAGTATTTTCCGTGCTGCATTTCCTGAAATCATTGTTTATATTCATACAAATTCTTCCCTGTGAGATTATTAATAGCAGGTGTAGAGCTCATGTTTATCTATTTTCTTTCGTTAATACTATTTTAATTATCGTTAAAGTAATTCAAAACTCAATTCGTTGGTATAGAAACAATTTTATAAAATTAATTGTTCTAAAAATTTAAAATTAATTTAATTATCAGCAAAAAATAAACGTCTGATTAAAAAATTTTAAGAAAAAATTTAAAAAGTAAAAAATGGACAAGAAATTTATTTAATCTTTACTGAAACCTATTAAAAGATGAGGGATTAGAAAGGGAAATCATCCTCAACTTCTCTTTCCTGTTCTTTTTCTTCTGGCTTTTGCGCCCTTTGGTGGATAGCATTTCCTTCAACATAAATAGCCTTATGAGGAGTGGTCGGACAGGCATATTCGCATGCACCACAACCAATACAAATATTATCGGTAACTTCAGGTATTACCAGGCTACCATGATAGGGAACCATTCGAACAGCTTTGGTGGGGCAATGTTCGGCACAAGCACCACAATTAGTACCTTCGGTTTCGACAATACAATTTTGTTTCACAAATTGAGCGATTCCAATTTGTGTTTGTCGTTTTGTTTCTAAATCTAATAACTGAATAGCACTTGTAGGACAAACTTCTCCACATTTTACACAATCAAAGTTACAGAATCCGGCATGATTATCCATCACAGGTTGCATAAAGCCAATTAATCCATAATCGGTATAAGCGGGTTGTAAAACATGTGTAGGGCATGCACTCACACACAAATGGCAAGCTGTACAAACAGAGTTAAAATGTTCGATAGAATCAGAACCGGGAGGAGAAACAGCTACCTTTCTTTTTGTCGGAAAAGTTGCGGTATCATGTACTTCAATGTCTTGCGACCAGCTTTTTCCAGCAGCAAAAATTAACGCTAATAACGCAAAAAATTGTCTCCTATTATTGGGATTTTGTTCAGAGGGTGCCGGGCTTTCCTGCTTTGTTATTTTTCTATCCAAAGAATATTGAATACTATCAAACGGACAAACGGTGAGGCAATTGAAACAATTAATACATCGGTCAAACTCAACATTTTGTTCTGGAATATCTATACACCCTGCTTTACATACTTTTTCGCAAAGCTTGCAGCTGGTACAAGTATTTTTATTGATATTGATTTTAAATACCGAAAACCTGGAAAAAAATCCCAGCAATGTTCCCACAGGACAAATGGTATTACAATATAACCGTCCTTTAAAAACAGAAAACAATAAGATCAATAACAGGAAAAAGGCAGAAACAATCATTACCTGCCAGTGTTGTGGTTGTAAATCAACAACATAAAAAGTATAAATATCAAATTTCTGAAAAACAGAAGCTAAGAGATTATTTCCCTCTACCACTACAGGCCTTATTAATCCAGAAACAATGCGACCAAAAATACTATAAGGGTCTAAAAAAGAAATTAATACGGTAATCCCGGAGATTAATCCTATAATAAAAATTCCTAAAAAAGAATACCGTATCCAATGTAAAGGTTTTATATAAGCATACCGGTATCTCTTTAATCTTCGGATTTTTTTTGCAATATAGCTAAAAATATCCTGCATTATTCCTAAAGGACAAATAAATGAACAATAGACTCTTCCAAAAAAAATATTTAAGATGATAATAATTAAAAATCCTATGCCAGTAATAGTAAATATGTTTACCAATGTGAGTAACGAAGGGACAAATTGAAGAAACAGCACAGAATCGTAGATTTTTTCGGGAATAATATCTGTAAAATCAATAAACAAAGTAAGAATGAGTAAAAAATAGAGGATTGAAAAAACAACTCTCAATTTTTTTAAGGCCGCAAGTTTCATATATTAAACTCTTATTCTGTTAATATTAAGTTTAGTTAAATCAATTTGCCCTACTCCCAATTGATTGGCCATAGGAATATATTCTGCATCTTGAGGTTCAATACCAAATACTTTTGCAGCGGCAGCATCGGCAGCCACCATATCGTCGGAAACAATTAAATATTTCATTTTTACCAGGTCAGCTGTGGAAGTACCACGTGGCCCATTTTTAGTCATCACCTGATAAGCATCAACTATATTTAAGTCGGGTTTTCTATAGGTCGCAAAATCGGCAATACATTGATTCAAGTTATTTCGGTGCCAATATCTTCGATCCCAAACAATACCCATCAAATTTTTCATGGTAACGGTAATACGTGCTGAACCGTGATTTTTTAAAATAGGTACATTAATAAAAACATCCGAGCTTAAAATTAATTCATGAACTTTTGCATTTTTAAGATTTTTTCCGCGAGGGATATCCACATTTTGAAAATAACTTTCGCTATTAGCAGGAACCACCTTTGCTCCGGCATCTTTTGCCGCTTTTTCAATTCCACTATTTTTATAACATGACGACCATTTATCGCAAGTATTATCGAAAACATAAACTTCCTTTGCTCCGGCAGTAAAACAGTGCGTTATAATTCGTTTCACCAATAAAGGATTCGTGTCGGCAGCTCTTTCGGGAGGAACATCCCAACCTATGTTTGGTTTTACAACCACCGTTTGTCCTTTTGTAACAAAATTCTTAATCCCTCCCATTGCCTTTAATGCTTTATCGAGCATTAAATCCGGTTCACCATCACGAACAGCTACCAAATCATAGGGAAGTGATGAATTTACCGTATTGGCAAAAATTTTTCCATAACCACCAAAACTTAATGCAGCTCCTGTAAAAATACCCGCATTGATCGATTTTATAATAAAATCTCTACGTTTCATAAACAACGGTTTTTTAGTAAAACTTACACCATAAATTTACAAAAAATGCTACAGCTTTAAAAATTAATCCTTAAATTTGATTAACAAATAAAAAGCAACGGATTATATTTTAATCAAAAAAAGCAAAGGCTATGGAAACGAGAGCAACAATATTAAACAAACAAAACATTCGAAGTATACTATTTGATATTGCAGCTATTGCATTTATTTATTTTGTTCCTGCAATATCACACTTACTTAGTCTTCCGGTTTATTATATCGAACCCATGCGGTTAATGTTAATACTTGCTTTGGTACATACCACCCAAAAAAATGCCTATATCATAGCTTTAACACTCCCTTTATTTTCATTTTTAATTTCGGCACACCCGATATTTGCAAAAATGCTATTAATCACTGTTGAGTTAACTTTGAATGTATTTATTTTTTATGCATTGGTTAATAAATTTAAGCATACTTTTTTCCCTATACTTATCAGTATCATTGCCAGTAAACTGGTTTATTATGGTATAAAATTCGGGTTAATTCAATGGGCTGTATTAGAATCGGGTCTTATTTCAACACCCATCCTGATGCAAATTACTACTACACTTGTTTTTAGTGTTTATTTATTTTTATTGTTTAAGAAAAAATAACGTTATTACTCCCATTTTTACGTATTAAAAAATTTTTTAAGGATTATTTCTTAGATTGATTTCATGATTATTGTTTATCCCCTTTCTGTTTGTTATTTTTAAACAATAAATAATTAAATCTTCACTTTTACTTTACCAAAAATGAAAAACATCGTAAAATTTATCATCCCGCTGCTTTTGGTTATTGCAGTACCTATTATTCTTTTTATTCAAAAAGATGAAAATGAGATTCAAAAAATCGATCAGGCAACTCAAAAAGTATTCGACCAGTTTAATCCTACGGGCCTTAGTATTGCCATTGTTCAAAACGGGCAAATTATTTATGATAAAGCATTAGGCTATAAAAATGCAGAAAAAGTCAATTTTTTGAACAAGAATGATATTTTCAATATTGCCTCATGTACCAAAGCATTTACGGCAGCTGCTATAGGCAAACTGGTACAGGATGGGTTGTTATCATGGGATGATAAGGTAATAGATTATATCCCTGCATTTAAATTAAAAGATGAATGTATCACAAAAAATTTAACGATTAAAGATATATTAACTCATCGAAGCGGTTTGGGAACATTTTATGGCGATTTACTTTGGTATCACACCAACTACTCCAATAATGAGATTTTACATAGAATGCAATATCTGCCCATAACCAAACAATTTCGTACAGAATATGGATATCAGAACAATATGTATATGTTGGCAGGTGAAATCATTGAAAAAGTTACCGGCCAATCGTGGGAAAATTTTATTAAAAAAAATTTCTTGATTCCTTTAGAAATGAATGACACCAGAACATCGAGCGATGATTTTGATGGAACGGAATCCCTTGCTTTCCCGCATTATAATGATTCACTTTTAAATCCGTATTATTTTGCCGGAGGCAAACCTGCAGCTTCTATATGGTCAAATCCGCGGGATTTAAGTCATTGGCTTACGATGTTTTTAAATAATGGCCAATGGAAAAACACACAGATTCTTTCACCCGAAATTATAAAAGAACTAACCTCTCCCGAAACTATACTTAATGTTTCTGATGAAAGAGAAAATTTTGGCATTCATTTCAGAGCCTATACACCCGGCTGGGTAGCATACGATTATTCCGGATATAAAATTCTTGAACATAGCGGCAGTATGCCAGGATTTATTAGCAAAGTAGCTTTTTTGCCCGAAAAAAATATGGGAATAATCATCCTAAACAATGGATTTAACTTGCATTGTAACAACGCTCTGCTGTTTTCTTACTTAGATATTATCCTGGATAAAGAAATGAATAACTGGACAGCCTATTATCTGCAGGAACAACGAAATTTTAACGACAATAGAAAGCAATTGAACAATGAACGAATTGCCCATCGAAAATTAAATACTAAGCCCTCTTTAAAGCTCAGCAAATATACCGGAATTTATGAAGATATAATGTATGGAAAAGCTGAAGTTAAACTTGATGATAATGACTTAAACATTACTTTTTTACCCTCACCAAAATTTTTACAAAGTAAGATGGAGCATTGGCATGACAACAGTTTTAAAGTAAACTTTAAAGACGTTTATTTACCCTTCGGAATTATTAATTTTGATGTAGATACCTTATCTAAGCAGGTAAATGGATTTACAATAGATTTACCCAATAATGATTTTCATTTTCATAATCTCGATTTTAAAAAGTTAAATGAATAATTGATGAACCATTTTATCCCTATAAAATCTATTGGCCAATCATTCAATGAATGTATTCATTGTGGATTAATA
The DNA here is from genome assembly GCA_030156305.1 of Bacteroidales bacterium. Taxonomy (GTDB): domain Bacteria; phylum Bacteroidota; class Bacteroidia; order Bacteroidales; family UBA12077; genus UBA12077. The sequence continues at coordinate 7,809 of JASGMZ010000107.1, forward strand.
GATCCTGAAAAGGATACAACCATTATTTTTTACGATAATGATTTTTTAAAAGCAAAAATAAAAGAACTTAAAGAGTCCTTTCCTAACAGCACCATCCATACATCAGCAGTAAAAGCCAATCCACTGATAAAAATTTTGGAAAAAAGTAAGGCCTTAGGCCTCGGTGCAGAAGTAGCTTCCGAAGGGGAATTGTTTCTTGCACAAAAAGCAGGGTTTAGAAATGAAAAAATCATCTTCGATTCGCCGGCTAAAACGAAAGCTGAATTAACCTATGCACTTCAAAACGATATTCATATAAATGCCGACTCGCTGATGGAGTTGGACAGGATTGCCCGGTTAAAGCAAACCATCCCTTCAGCAAGTTTGGTTGGATTAAGAATTAACCCCCAGGTTGGCACCGGAAAAATTGCCTCTACCTCATTAGCCGGGAAATACTCAAAGTTTGGTGTTCCAGTTAAAGATTACCGGGATAAAATAATTAAATATTTCAAAGCGCATGACTGGCTAAATGGAATTCACATGCATATTGGCTCGCAAGGATGTGAAATGCAATTGCTGCTCAAGGGTATTGAAAAAGGGCTGCAAATCATTAAAGAAATTAATAATACGTTAAAGAGCGAAAACAGAAAAGTTGAATTTTTTGATATTGGCGGCGGACTTCCAGTATCTTATCATCATAATCAACATCCACCGGATATAAAAATTTACGGACAAGAAATAAAAAGTTTATTAAAAAAATACAATCTTGAAAATCTAAGGCTGATTACCGAATTTGGCCGGTATTTACATGTAAACTCAGGGTACATCCTTACCAAAGTTGAATATGCCAAGCATTATCCCAACGACAACACGCTCATTGTTCATGCCGGAGCTGATTTGCTTTTAAGAGAATGCTTAAATCCGGGTCAATGGTATCATGAGATTTCGTTATTGAACAAAGATGGGAATCACAAAAAATCGAAAACATTAAAGGAATACCAAATTGCCGGCCCACTATGTTTTGCTAATGATATTGTTGCCCGCGATGTAAAAATCCCTGAAGCCTGCGAAGGAGATTATCTGGTAATTCACGATACCGGAGGATATACTTTTGGTATGTGGTCGAAATATGTAAGCCGAATGTTTCCTAAAATTATTGGTAAAGAAAGCAATCATTACTTTGTTATTAAAGAAAGAGAAACGGTTAAAGATATTGTTCGATTTTGGTCTTAACAACTATTTTTTTAAGTTAGCAAGCATCTATCAGAAAAAATTCTAATACATACCTGTTCGATGAAAAAGGATGATTAAAAACAAAAAAGGCGAATTCCAAATTATCAGATTCGCCTTTTTTTATTTTTAGCTAGTGCATCTTAGAAAACACCAGTTTTTTTAGTGGCGTAATAAAAAACGTCAAGAACAAGGCTTGCGAAGAATTGGCAGCCAGGAGTTTACTGACGTA
>JASGMZ010000108.1 GCA_030156305.1 Bacteroidales bacterium
TAATCCTTAAAACATATAGAATAACCTTAAAATACCAACATATATAAAAAATAAAGAATCTCCATCGAAAAAAACAGTAATACTTTTTTGCATTTTTCTCGGAACAAAATCAGATGCCCCATATATAAAAGCTAGAAAGCAAAATTAAAAAATTTAATGATCATCATCAAAAATATTAATCACTTACAACACACATTCCTATAACAGCAATCAATACATTTTCTTTTATTTACTTTAATGCCATCAGGAAATTCCTCATTTTCAATTATATCAAATATCAAATCAACAAATATAATAGCATCATCAAAATCTTTTTTCTTAAATTCTATTTCCTTAACTAAATTCCCGCTTCTAACATAAACCACATAGCCCTTTTTAACATCCACATCAAAATTATCCTTAATTAACAACCCATAAAGCACCGATTGATACTTATGAGTCTTAAACAACTTATTCTTAAACTCGGCGAACTTATAATCAAGTGGTGAATAACTACCATCCCCGAGCTCTACAATCTCATCCACTACCCCAACAATTCTATACTTTTTAGATGACAAATAAACATCAATGTATTTTGATTTTGCATTTATACTTTTTCTAATGTATCCTTTGTTTATTTTCTCCCTTAATTCATGAATGTTCCTACCAATAACAACTTTTTCCCTTTTTTCTTCATGCTGTGGAATGCCTAAAACTCTCTCAAAATAAACAAATCTCGGGCAATACATATACTCCACAACATCGGAAACTGTTATCATCTCTTCATCGCTCATTTAAAGCACCAGCGTATTTTTATTATCGGTGATTAAATCTTTATCAAATTCTTCCCCCACACATATCAAACTTCCAAAACATTTTTTGCATACTGGTATGATGTATATTTTATCGTTCTCACCACCATTCTTAAGAATATTTTCACAAAAAACCCTGAGCTCATCCACTCTATTGTTATTTAAACTTCCTGCAAAAACCGACTTTTGAATCCTATAAAGTCCATAATTTAAGCATTTATCCGATATTTTTTTCCTTATTTTATTATCACTAATGTCATAAATCACATAAATCATAAAATCTTCCCCCTTATTGATTTGGCAATCTCATAACATTCCTTTTGTATAAAATCAGGCAATAAATATTTTTTATTCTTAAAATAAAACTCCTTTCCAAATACATTATCTTTTATATATGGTGCAAATTCCCCCTTTCCATTATCAGATAATGAAATCCCGTTTTCCAAAGTATCAAAATGATTATCCTTAACTTTTTTAGAGTTTATAAAATTCACAACTCCCCTATCGATATGAGCTCTATACATTTCAATTACATCATAAACCAACGTGGTTTTATTATAATTATCGGCATGTATAAAACCAACATATGGGTCTAAACCTGCAATAATAAGGCATTTTTCAACCATTGGATAAAGCATTCCGTATCCATAATTTAGAAGGGCATTAAACCTATCTTTTGCAGGTCTTCTACTTCTTTCTTTGAATTTATAATTCTTAGGTAGGGCATGATTTATACCTTCAAAGTAGTATTTTGAAGCAATTCCTTCTATCCCAATTATTGTATCTTTTATTTCCCTATGGGGTAATTTATCATCAATATTGTTTGTGTATTGGGTGAGCTCCTCCATACAGTTATCAATGTTTTTTATTATTGTATCAAAATCCCCCTTATGGTTATGATTCTTTTTTAAGTCTTTTAAATAGCCTATTTGGTTTTCCATCTTTCTTTTAATCCAATTCGATGCAAACCTTATGCCTTCAATGGATTCACTAAATTTTAGCTGACTTCTTCGAGTTTTAGCAGTTTTTCCAATTCTACAATGCCAAATCATACCTGTTGGTTCTTCCCATTTTAAAAATATTATTGGAATGTTATTTTCAATAGCGAGAGATACCGCCCCTGTAGTGATTGTTCCATTGTTTGAAAGGATTATTCTTTCTATTTTGCTTGCAGGTATATCTGTTTTTATGATTTTACCATCTTTTTCCAGTTCCACGTGGAATCTATCTTCTTTTTTAGATAGAAAAAATCCATTAGTTTTTAAAAGTAAATCCATATTCCCACAATTTATTTTCTAATTTTAAAATAAAAAAATTATATATATGTTATTAAATATAATTATTACTATACATATATGTTAATATCTATTTATAGTATTAATTGGTGTAGTATGTTATCAAATGTAGCACAAATTGGAAACTATGTAATAAAAAATGAAGAAAAAGATTTAAACAATCCATTATCAATATTGGTTGAAAATCCAAATGTGAAAGGAAATTATAAGGATATATTGAAAATAACTTTTGATTATAATACGTTGGAGTATTTAGGAGTGTATATTGATGAATTTGATAAGGGCAAAATATTAAAATTAATGTATAAAGCAGGGGCTTCCAACGGTGCTGATTTTTCACCAACTTCAAAAATTACAGAACCTGAAAAAACGCTGAAAAAAAAGATAATCAAGGCAGTATCTGAAACAAGAAAATATAAAGATTATAAAGAATCTCATTTACTTAAAAAATTGGAAAAATCCCTAAAAGATAACGAGGATAAAATTTTAAAAGATATCATCGACAAAAAGGGAAAGGATGGCACAATACTCACCATAACATTTAGAGATGGTGAAAATGAATATTTTGTCGGAGATATTCAGGAGTTCAGAAATTATTTCATATACAAAGCTACCATGGATTATTATTATATAAAAACTGGAAACATAAATTCAAAGAGCTCCGGCGTATGTTCAATATGTAATGAAGAAAATGAAGAAGTATATGGTCTGTTTAGAAAATTTGGGTTTTACACAGTGGATAAAATTGGAAATGTAAGTGGATTTAATCCAAATGAAGCATGGAAAACCTTTCCAATATGTTTAAAATGTGCATTGGCTGTTGAAGAGGGGAAAAAATATTTGGATGAAAATTTAAGGGGCAGATTTTACGGAACAGAATTTTATATGATTCCAAAGGTCTTATTTGACAAAGACATGGAGCGAATCCTAAATAGGTATAATGACTTAGTAAAAAATGTGGGAATCAACAAGGATTATTCTAGAAATGAAAAACATTTGCTGAGATTTCTAAAAAACAGGGATATTTACTGCTACACTACATTCATGTTCTTCAACGAAGGTAATGATTTCAAAGTTCTTCAAATGATTGAGGATGTTCTTCCTTCAAGGTTCAGTATATTATACAACGCCATGGAAAAAACTGAAAACATGCCAGTATTCAAAAGCTATAAAATAAATGCGGATTTAAAAAGGCTAAATAAAGATCAGCGGGAGTATCTAACTTCAATATTCAAAAATAGTGAGGATTTAGAGGGGTTGAAGTTTTTATTTGGATATATTAAGGAATTTGTTGATAACGATAACGAAGTATTTTTAAAACTTATGAACAGCGTATTTTCAAATGAAAAAATTGATTATCATTACCTAATTAACCAATTTATCTCAAAAATACGGCGAGAATTCACAAATAACAAATCTATCAGTTTATCCGCATACAAATCATTTATGGTTATTTACTTCCTAATTAACACAAATCTACTCAATACTAACCTAAAACCGAGGGGTGAAATCATCACAGAAAAATCCACATATGATTACAGTGAAATAGATAAGTTTTTTGAAGATTATGGGGAGTTTTTCAACAGTGAGGATAAAAAAACAGTGTTTTTAACTGGTGTGTTGGTTAATAAACTTTTAAACCTTCAATATCAAAAACGACAGTCAAAACCGTTTTTAGCGAAACTTCATGGTTTAAAATTGGATAAATCCAAAGTTGAAAATATATTCAAAGAGGCAACTCAAAAATTAATGGAATATGGGCAGGAGGATAATATAAATTATTATTCCCGCCTAAAAGAAGAAACTGCACGCAGATTTATAGAATCTGGTGGCAATTGGAATTTATCAAACAATGAAATATCTTATATATTTTCATTGGGCATTTCCATGAGCTCCGTTTTTGACAACCTACACAAAAACAATAATGAGGGGGAGGAAAATGAGCAATACTGAATCAAATGGCATAAACAGAAGTGAATTAATATTTTTATACGATGTCCAATATGCAAATCCAAATGGGGACCCATTGGATGATAACAAGCCAAGAATTGACCCATCAACTGGAATAAATTTAGTAAGTGATGTTAGATTAAAAAGAACTATCAGGGACTATTTAAATGAATTTAAAGGGGAGGAAATATTTGTAAGGGAAATTGAAGACGATGAAGGTAATATTCAAGATGCAAAGTTGAGGGCTGAGGACTTCCTGTATGATGAAAATAACAATAAAATTGATAAATCAAATCTAAAACTAAATGAAATGAAAGAAATAATGAAGAATAACATTTTAAACAGCTGTATCGATGTTAGACTTTTTGGGGGTACAATACCTATTGAATTAAAGAAAAACAAGGGAGGTTCTATTACACTTACAGGACCTGTTCAGTTTAGATTTGGGAAGTCTCTCCACAAAGTAGAGCCAATGTTTATAAAGGGGACTGGAGCATTTGCATCTGGAAAGGATAAAGGACAAAAAACTTTTAGGGAAGAATATGTCGTTCCATACTCTTTAATATCATTTTATGGAATAATAAATGAAAATGCCGCAAAACATACCAATCTATCAAAAGAAGACATAGATAAACTTATTGATGCAGTATGGAATGGGACAAAAAACCTAATTAGCAGAAGTAAAATGGGACAAACTCCAAGGTTATTAATTAAAGTGAATTACAAGGAAAACAACTACCATATTGGAGATTTGGACAAATGCTTAGCTATTAAATCCGATGTCAAAGACGAGGAAATTAGGAGCTCCGATGACTATGAAATTGACATGACAAAATTAATTGATATTCTACTGAAAAATAAAGATAAAATTGAAAATGTTGAATACGTATGGGATGATAGATTAAAACTAACTTACAACGGTGAGGAGTTTAAATTCAATGTCGATGGAATTGAGTTTAAAGAAATTGTTATTTAAACTTCAATTTTAAATTTTTTAAATATTTTAGACGTATTCATTAAAACAAGGATGTAAAAGTGAGAATATGAAACTAATAGTTTTTGATATATGGGGGGACTATGGACATTTTAAAAAAATTTATACAACTACGAGCCCACTATCTTATGATTTTCCCCCAAAAACTTCAATATATGGCATATTGGGGGCATTTTTGGGATTGGATAAAGAGGACTATTTAAAGCATATAAATAAAAATACTGTAAAGATAGCCCTAAGAATAAAAAATCCCATACAAAAAACCAATATCGCCCTAAATCTAATTGATACAAAAAAAGGCAGGGTAAAAGGACCGGGTTTTAATCTAATAAATGGCAGAACACAAATACGATTTGAAATGCTTAAAAATCCAAAATATAGGTTGTATGTTCATTTAACGGATGAGGGACTATATTCAAAATTAAAGAAATTGTTGGAACAGCATAAAACAGTATATATTATATCGTTGGGACTATCGGAGCTCATAGCAAATTTTGAATATATAGGGGAGTTTGAGGTTGAGAAAAAAGTTTCCTATAATGAATACACGCTCATTAACTCATTAATTAGGCGAGATAATATAATAAATGATGATATTAATTTGGAAATAGATAGGGAGTATTTATTTTCAAAGATACCAAATGAGATGGATGAAAATAGAATAACCACGGAGTATATAGATATATTTTACGAACGAAATGGAGAACCAATAAGTTGCAAGGTTAAAGAGTATTACCCTATTCCAGAACTAAAAGAGAATATTACCTTTATTTAGATATTGGGGGACTCTATATGGAGCTTATATCTCATCCTAATCCTGACTATCCACTAAAAAAACATCTTATAAACACAAAAAATAGGGCATTATCTAAATACAATCCGCCAAAATTAAAATACTTTAATAATGTCATTATCAAGGATATTTTAAAAATAATATGCTTATCCCATGATTTTGGAAAGACTACAACCTATTTTCAAAAATATATAAGAAATGAGAAAATAGAGAAAAAGATATTAAAAAGACATTCGGAAATATCGTTTATTTTAGCAAACTACATTATAAAGAGTTATTTAGTGGCAAAAGAGGTAAATAACAAATACTACCAAATATTTTCATTATGTGTAAAAAATCATCATACCAGTTTATCGGAGCTCATACACGATGCTTCCATATATGATGAAAATATTTTAAAAAAACAGTTTGAATCATTAGATTTCAATTTTATAAACGGCATTTTAGGGGAAAATAATATCCCAAAATTGAATTGTAATTTTGAGGAACTTATTTCAGAAGTTGAAGAATTGGAGTATCTCTGTGATGAACTAAAATATGAAACCAACGATGAAATGAAAACCGAAATGTATTATTTGTATCAATATTTATTTTCTCTGTTAATATCATCTGATAAAGAGGATGCCATATTTAGACAAACTTCTAACAACTATCCAGCAAATTCAGACACTCCGTTAAGGATTTCGAAAACCGACGGTTTTAGTAAAATCCCAACTGATATTATTGATTATATTGAAAATAAACCTAAAATCAAACCAATAGACCACCTAAGAACAGAAATATTTTATAAAATTTCAAATAAAGTGCATAATTTAGATTTAAATCAAAAAATATACACATTAAATGCTCCAACAGGAATTGGAAAGACTCTTACTATTTTTAATTTTGCCCTAAAATTGTCAAATCGGATAAAAACTGAAAAAAACATCGATATGAAAATAATATACTGCCTTCCCTTTTTAAGCATTATTGACCAAAACTACAAAGTTTTAAATGAAGTTTTAAAAAATCCTCCTTCGAATATTCTTTTAAAACATCACCATCTGTCAGATGTGGTATATAGACATGAGGAAAATGGGGAAGAAAATATATTGGATGGAGATAAATCACTTCACTTAATAGAAACATGGAGCTCCAAAATAATTACAACAACATTTATGCAGTTGTTTTACAGTATATTTTCAAATAAAAACAGCGATTTAAAAAAGTTCAGCAGCTTATCTAACAGCATAATCATATTGGATGAAATACAGTCCATTCCTCACAAATACTGGCATTTAGTCAATAAAATATTTAAATTTTTGGCAGGGGAGTATAATATATATTTCATACTTACAACAGCCACGCTACCTATGATTTTTGATAAAAATGAATATGTGGAACTTCTTGACGACAAAGAACATTATTTCTTAAACTTAAACAGAATAAAAATGAAAATACATAATGAACCTATGGATTTAACTGAATTTGTAGATGTATTAGACGAAGACATAAACAACAATCCAGATAAAGATTTTTTAATAGTATTGAATACTATAAAATCATCAAAAGAAGTTTATGACTTATTAAAGGAATATAGCTATGAAAATACTGAATATTATTATTTATCCGCCAATATATATCCAAAGGAGCGTTTAAACCGTATTGAGAAGATTAATAAAAATAATAAAAACAATAACCGAAAAATCATAGTATCCACCCAATTAATCGAAGCAGGAGTGGATATAAGCGTTGATATCGTATATCGAGATATTGCACCATTGGATTCAATAAATCAAACTGCGGGGAGATGCAACAGACATGGGGAAGGAACAGAAAAGGGGAGTATAAACATAGTCAAACTAATCAATGATAATGGTCATCCATTCAGTAGGTATATTTATAACGGAGCTCTCATTTCAAAGACTGAGGAATTATTAAAAAACTATGATGAAATTGAAGAAAGGGAGTTTTTAAACCTTAGCAATTGTTATTTTAACAAATTGAAGGGATATGATGATTCATCGAGAGAGTTATTGGAAACTATTAAAAAGTTTGAGTACGATAAAGTTCCTAAAAACTTTAAGCTAATCGATGAAATACTTCAAATAAATCTGTTTGTAAATGTTGAAGATAAATCAAAAGAAGTATATGATGAATATGAGCGGATAAAAAGCATAAACGACCCATTTAAAAGAAAGGGGGAATTTTTAAAAATAAAAAAGGACTTTTATCAATACATAATATCCGTTCCCAAACATGCCATCAAAGGAAAGGATACTTTAATAGATGAAAATAAGAATATAAATGTGATTGATGAAACATATTATGACGTAGAAACCGGATTTAAGGTTGTTGAAGATAATATGTTAATACTATGAGGGAAAATATGGAATTAAAAACAATGTATTGTAAATTAAAGACAGATAGACCATTAAAAAAGTCTCAAACTTCTTATTTGAGGGGATATATATTAAATAAGTTCAATAAATGTGGTTATAAAGAACTGCACAACCACAGCGGGGGTGGATTTATATACTCTTATCCTAAAATTCAGTACAAAATAATGGGTGGTAATGCCTATCTAATAGGAATATCTGAGGGAGTAAATATTTTAGGAAGTATAGTGCTTGATATTAACAAATTAGAATTGAATCATGAAACTTATAATGTTGTTGATGGATATGTATCAGTAAAATCTGAGGAGCTAGGGGTATGTGACGATTTAAAAAAATATAAGTTTGTATCCCCTTGGGTTGCTTTAAATGAGAAAAATTATTTGGATTACAAAAAATTAAATGAGAATGAACGGAAAGAAAAACTTGAAAGAATATTGGTGGGAAATTTATTATCAATGAGTAAATACTTAAACTACACAGTTAATAAAAGAATAGAAGCAAATATTTTAAGATATAGTGAAATTCCAGTCAAATACAAAGGAAACAAATTTATTGGATTTTTTGGTGAATTTGAAGTTAATTTTAATATCCCAAATCTGTTTGGAATCGGGGGAAAGGTATCAAAAGGTTTTGGCTCAGTGGTGCCATTATAATAATTGGACTATTTTTATTATATTTTCTTAGAATTCCATAATAACATTTATTTTATTTTTACATATATTTTTATATTTCATATAATATAATCCCTAAAGTTTATCATTTTAACCATTAACGTTTATTTTATGATAATAGGACAAAATCAATTTTGTAGTTTTTCAAATTGGTGAGAAAATTTAAAACCGAAGGTTTTAAATCACCTTCGTTACACTCGTGATTGAATAAAATTCCGAAGGAATTTTATATCTTCGTTCGCTTCTCGACGAAACCGAAGGTTTCGTGAGTTCGACAAAAACCAAAGGTTTTTGTGAATCGACAAATCACTTTGTGATTTGTCTCGATCAGCAAATCTTCGA
>JASGMZ010000109.1 GCA_030156305.1 Bacteroidales bacterium
TGTTACAAATAAAAACTTAACTAACTTACGGATATTAGGCATAACATTAATATAGAAAAAATATGAGGTTTAATATAAAAAAATATTTTTCAGTACAATTATTTAGTAAATTTGATTATTGTTTCTAAAATTTGATAATTATAGTAATTATTTAAAATATTCAATCATGAAAAAGTTTGTAAAGTGGTTTTTTCGAATTATTCTATCATTACTTTTATTAATCATTATCCTGTTAATTGTTTTGCCATTATTTTTTAAAGATGATATGTTGGCAAAAGTAAAAGACGAGATTAATAAAAATGTAAATGCAAAAGTAGAATTTGCAGATTTTACATTATCTCTGTTTAAATCTTTCCCTGATTTTAATCTGGGTTTACATGAAATGTCAGTTATTGGTATTGATAAATTTGAAAATGATACCTTAGTGTATTTTCAATCATTCAATGTTCAGGTTGATTTGATGAGTGCACTTAAAAAAAATATTGTTGTAAAAGGAATCGTATTAAACCATCCTTATATTAATGCAAAAGTGTTATCGGATAGTACAGCCAACTGGGATATTGCTAAGCCTGCCGAAGAGGATACGTTGGTAATTGAAGAAGATACGCTTGCAACAACAGAACCCATGGATTTTCGGGTTGATCTTCAAAAATTTCAGATTAAAAATGCCAAATTGCAGTATGTAGATGAAACCGGAAACCTCAAAGCAACGATTGATGATTTAAACTTTTTGCTTAAAGGAGATTTAGGAATGGATTACTCCGATTTAACGATAGAGACTTCCATAGATGCTATCAATGTTAATATGGGTGGAATTCAATATTTGAAAAATGCGACTTTTGGTTTTGATGCTACCATTGGTGCCGATTTAGAAAATATGATTTTTACGTTTAAAGAAAACCATTTAGCATTAAATGCTATTGCTTTAGGATTTGATGGTATCGTAAAAATGCCTGATGAAGATATTACTATAGATGTTAAGTTTAACACCCAAAAAACCAGTTTTAAATCGCTGCTTTCTATGGTTCCGGCTATTTATATGGAAGGATTTGAATCACTTAAAACCGAAGGTAAATTAGCATTATACGGAAATGTTAAAGGAACATATAACGAAAAAGAGATGCCATTAGTTAACCTCAAGTTATTGGTCGAAGATGCTATGTTCCAATATCCTGATTTACCCAAATCTGTGGATAATATAAATATTGATTTGGATGTATTTTATGATGGAGTAAATAATGATCAAACCAAAGTTGATTTAAACCAATTTCATGTTGAAATGGCTGACAATCCATTTGATATTGGTATGCACATTCAAACTCCTTTTAGTGACCCATATATTGAAGGCAACATTCATGGGCACGTTATTCTAAATACATTAGCCGATGCCTTACCGTTAGAAGAGATGAACCTTGACGGAGAGATCATTGCCGATGTGGATATTGCGGGTAATTTATCAACCATTGAAAAAGAACAATATGAAGATTTTAAAGCCACAGGCAAATTACAAATTAAGGATTTTCTTTTAGAAGGGAATGATTTACCGGCTGCTGTTAAAATAATTGAAACTACATTTAATTTTACACCACGATACCTTGAGTTGCAATCTTTTAATGTTGAAGTGGGAGAAAGCGATTTTCAATTAACGGGCAAAATTGAAAATTATATTCCTTATGCTTTAAGTGATGGTACACTAAGAGGCGATTTTCAATTTAACTCTGCATTTATTAATGTTAATGAGTTTATGCCAACCGATACTTTAGAAACAGAACAAGCTTCTAATCCTAAGGAGGCTGTGTCGTTTGAAGGAGAAACGATTGCCTCTGACTCTGTTCAGGTTGGTTCTTCAGTTATTGAGATTCCAGGGAATATCGATGTTAAGTTAGCTTCTAACCTGGATCATATTCTATATGATAAGCTGGATATAACTAACTTAACAGGAACATTTTTAGTTAAAGATAAAAAGCTAATGATGGATAATCTTAATATGGATTTATTGGATGGGAAATTTAGTGTCGATGGAGAATATAACACGCAGGATATAGAAAAACCTTCAGCTACTTTAGCATTAAATATTCAACGTATAGAAATAGAGAAGGTAATCAATTCTTTTAGTATGATTGAATCATTAGCTCCAATCCTCAAAAACTGTAAAGGAAAGGTGTCTATTAAATTTGATTATACCAGCTTGATTGATTCAACCATGAGCCCTGTATTATCCACGATAAATGGATATGGACGGTTGCAATCGGATAATATTGAGGTAGTGGATTCAAAGACTTTTGATAAATTAGCCGGAATGCTAAATTTAGGCGATAAGTTTAATAATGAATTTCAGGATATTAATGTAAGTTTTAATATTGCCAATGGAAGAATCATCGTGGAGCCTTTTGAAACAGCGGTTAAAGATATAAAGATGGTGGTTGGGGGTTCGCATGGTATTGACCAAACCCTGGATTATGATCTGGCATTATCTGTGCCAAGAAAATATATGGGTTCTGCTGTAAATGATGCTGTTGAGGGACTATTGGCTAAAGCCGCAGATAAGGGTATTGCCATTAATGCAGGTGAGAATATAGATGTGAAAGCAAAAATTGTAGGTACTACTACGGATCCGAAAATTACCCTCGGCCTTAAGGAAGGGACAAAGGATGTTAAGGAAGAATTAAAAGAAAAAGCTAAAGAAGAGATTAAGAAACAAAAAGAAGAGTTGGAAGATCAAGCAAGAAAAGAAGCTGAAAAACGCGCACAGAAAATAATTGATGAAGCGGAAGCTCAAGCTGCTAAAATAAAACAAGAGGCCCGAACTACTGCCGATAAATTGTTAGCTGATGGAAAGAAAGAAGCAGATGCTTTAGTTAAGAAAGCAGCAAAAGAAGGGCCTTTTGCAAAAATAGCTGCACAAAAGGCTGCTGACGAGCTGGAGAAAAAGGCCAGACAAAAGGCTGATAAGCTTATTGAGGAAGCAGATATTCGTGCTGATAAAATAGTTGCCAGTGCGCGGGAAAAAGCAGATAAAATAAGAAATGAACAAAAATAAGTATCCAACTCCACCGAAACAAAAAAGCCTTCCACAGTGGAAGGCTTTTAAAAAATATGTTAAATTTTATTAGAATCTTTTTTCTTTAATTCTGGCTTTTTTACCGGTTAAATTACGTAAGTAAAAAATTCTTGCTCTACGTACACGCCCTTTTTTATTAATATCTATCGCTTCAATAAAAGGTGAGTTTAAAGGGAAGATTCTTTCTACACCTACTCCACTAGATATTTTTCTTACGGTAAAAGATTCATTTTGTCCTGAACCTCTTCTTTGCAGCACAACTCCTCTAAAGTTCTGTACTCGTTCTTTATTACCTTCTTTAATTTTGTAATGTACGGTAATGGTATCGCCTGCTTTAAATTCAGGAAAATCCTTTTTTACAGCGAATTCTTTTTCAGCAACTTTCATTAAATCCATCCTGATATACTATTTTAAAATTTTGTATTCGTTTTTAACAGAGCGCAATATTACAAATATTTTTTGACAACTAATAATTTTTTAGGATTAAAAAATAATTGTTTATTGCCTTTTTGTGGCTGCAAATATCAAAAAAAAATTATAATTACAAAAATTTTGTAATGATGAATTTTGTAAGTTGTTATATTTCTTATAATTATAATTTTATCATTATAAAATTTTATTGCGAATTGTTTTTCTTTTTATAAATTAAGCTATAATTCTCAGATGATTCATTCAAAAAAAACCGCCAATAGTTGGCGGTTTTTAAATTGTGTGTTGATCCTTTAATGATCTCCCTTATATTTAAATTTATCACCTGTTTTTTCAATAATTAATCGATACCATTCCTCGCTGTAACCAGGTTGTTTTAATTCTGGAGTAATGTATTTATATCCTTCGGGTACGGGACGAGCTTTTTTAACATTTCCATCTAAAAATTTTGTAAATAAGTGTTTATAAAGCTCTTTCCATGTTTCAACCGTATAATTACCTCTGTCAACAGAATATCGTGTAATAAAATCAACACCCTGTTCAGGGTTGTTTTTATAAATTTCGGTAGCAGCTTTATCAATACCTTTTACCTCTTCAATAAAGCCAAGTTCTAACATATCCTGCACTTCTTTAATATCAGGATACATAACTGAATAACGGGTATATGCATAGTTGGAAACCTTGTTAAAAACCCAAAAGGCTGCATTGTCACTGAATTCCATGATAGAGCCATTACCTACAGCATAGGATTCCGGTACTTCTGTCATTCCACAATACATTGGCGTGTAAACGGTAGAGTAAGTATCATCTACGCCAAACCAGATAATTCCACCAATTGGATCGGGTAACCAGTTACGGCTTTGCGTAACAAATGAAAAACCAGTCTGTTGGGTAGAAATGGCCCGTTCATTAAAATAAGTTTCTCCATCTATTTCCCAGGTCATAGGCCTCCAGCGAACAATATTTTTATAAGGGCCTGCTCCAACATCTTTCGTCATGTCCATAGGTGTATTTTGGAAATAATCTCTCATCATTCCCATTACATCACGAACCGATAATTTTTTATCCGGCTTAATCCATAATGGCATTTTGTTTTCTAAATTCTCACCCATGGCATAATCAAGATATTGCCCCATGTTGCTGTTTACTTTATTAAATCCTGAAAACACTCTTGCTTCGCAAGATCTTGCACCGCCAAAGTCAAGAGGTGCGTATGCATCAGAAAAGCTAAAATCTTTGTCTTTACCATCAAAATATCCCATCTCGCGTGCTAGTGCAATCACGTCGGACGAATGATAGGTTGTTTGATTAGGATCGTTGAAATTATTCTCTTTTTGGATGGGGAAAGTGGTTATTCGTGCCTGGTTAGCATGTCCTGAGATATATCCATCAGGAATCTGGCGAGCTACCCAAACGGCACCTTTTATTCCGGGGCCTTTACCTATCATCTCCATAATCCATACTTCGTTCGGATCGGAAATTGAAAAAGATTCTCCAGAGCTATAATAGCCATATTCTTCCACTAAATCAGTCATAATTTTTATGGCTTCACGAGCCGTTCTTGCCCGTTGTAAAGTAATATATATGAGGCTTCCGTAATCCATTATTGCTGTTGTGTCGAGTAACTCTGAACGCCCTCCATAGGTTGTCTCACCTATGGCTACCTGATGTTCATTGATATTCCCTATTACATTGTAAGTATGTCTAACCTGGTCGATTTCACCCAGGTATTTGCCGGTATCCCATTCATAAATCTTTAGTTTGGCTCCTTCGGGATAATCGGCTGCAGTCCAATGATAAAGTTCTCCATAAAGTACATGCGAATCAGCTGCATACGTAATCATTGTTGAACCATCTGCACTGGCTCCTTTGGTTATAAGAAAATTTGTACAGGCATATGTTGAGTGCACAAATAATCCCGCTAAGATTGTCAGGGTAACTGTTAAAAATGTTTTTTTCATAGTTAAAGTATTTATTGATTGATTATTAATAATTATTTCATCTTATTTTGACAAAAATAGAAAAATATTTGAAAATTTAAGGTTTTGAGATCATTGTTTAACGTTTTACTTATTACTTAAATAAAACTGAACCGAGTGTAACGAGTTCAGCAATAGAAAGGGTTTAAACTTGAAACTATGCCTTCGGCAAGTAAACCTGAAACCTGAAATTTGAAATCTGAAATCTGAAATCTGAAATCTTTCATTACATCATTAATTCAACTATTTTTTTCCGGTCGTCATCATTTAATTTATGAACCATTCCATTGGTTTCTGTTTTTATCATTTGTTGGATGATGATTTCTTTTTTATCCTCTCCAATACCAATGTCTGATAACTTAATAGGAGAACCAAGCGATTGAAAGAATTTTTCCAAACGATTAATGGTTTCATCAGCGGATACATTACCATATAAGTGTTCTCCCAGCTTGGCAATTCTTTCCGGTATTCGATCTTTTTGTAATTTAAGCCATGCAGGATAGGCAATAGATAATGTTGCTCCATGAGGTGTATCAAAGAGGTATGATAAATTGTGGCCAATACTATGAACTCCCCAATCACCCGATTTTCTTCCGTAGTTAGTTAAGCCATTCAGTGCATTTGTAGCTGCCCACATAATCTTAGCCCGATACTCATAATTTTCGGGTTCGGATAATACTTTTGGGCCATATTCCATGGCTTCTTTTATTATGGCCTCTACAAACCGGTCGGTAAGCGTTGCATCTCCTTCTCCAAAAAAACCTTCAAGCGAGTGAGCTGTTAAATCTACAATTCCGTATGCAGTATAATCTTTTGGAACAGAAAATGTATAGGTTGGATCTAAAAATGAATGTTTTGGGAAATTTAATGAAGAACTAAATCCAATTTTCTCGTCGGTTTTATGATTTTGTAATACTGCAGCTCCGTTCATTTCCGAGCCGGTAGCAGCCAATGTTAATACAGCAATTAATGGAATTGTTGTCTTTGGTTTTACTTTAAATTTCATAATAGCCCATGGATTGGTATTATTGGCTATTGATAAAGCGGTTATTTTTGCCGAATCAATTACACTGCCTCCACCTACTGCTACTATTAAATCAATATTATTCAATTTTCCCAGTTGAGCTGCTTCGTTAACATCATCAACCAATGGATTGGATTTTATTCCTGAATACTCAATTACTTCTGCATTAAATGATTTAAGTTGTTTAATCACCTGTCCGTAAATTCCATTTTTTTTAATAGAACCTTTACCATACATTAACAATACTTTTTTCCCATACTCCTGTGCTGCTTCTCTTAGTTGTTCAACAACATCTTTTCCAAAATGTAATTTGGTTGGATTATAGGCTGTAAAATTTTCCATAATATGTTTTTTAATTTTTAGCTGATATTATTACAAATATAAAAGATTTGTTTATAAGACAAAATATCTTTCAAATGGTTTAGCAGCATAAAAATGCTTTCTAAATAAGGTGAATGATGCCTGAAGAAGAGCTTACTTTAGCTCCTGTTACCGTCGATAAACAGTTAATTTTACGGTTTAACCTTAAAATACCCAACAATCCAAAAATAAGAGCTTCCTTATATTCAATAATATTTTTCGGAGGAATAATAATTTGTGATTTTGTTTTTGCCCGAATTCGTTCGATGAGGTATTTATTATAAGCTCCTCCTCCGGTTAATAATACTTTTTTCTCCGGATGATCGGATATTACTTTTGTTATTTGATCAGATATATGATCGTAAAATGTACTTATTTGGTCATTTATATGAATAGCCGAATGGTTTAAAACAGGGAGAACAAATTCATCAACCCACTCTTTCCCTAAGGATTTAGGATAGGGCCGCTGATAAAAGTCAATTTGATTTAACTGATTGAGTAAATATGAATCAGTGGCCCCTAATTGGCCGGCTTTACCATCAATATCAAAAGGTTTGTTAAGTTTATTGGCTAAATGATTTAATACAATATTTGCCGGACAAATATCAAAAGCAACTCTTTTATGGTTTTTAATCATTGAGATATTAGCAAATCCGCCAATATTGAGGCAATAATCATACTCATGAAAAAGGAATTCATCCCCAATGGGAACTAAAGGAGCTCCCTGTCCGCCAAGTGCAACATCCAACGGCCTAAAGTCTGATATTGTGGTAACACCTGTTAATGATGCAATTTCTGCGCCATCGCCAATTTGTAACGTAATTTTATGTTCAGGTTGATGAAATACCGTATGTCCGTGTGATGCAATTAAATCTGGTTTCTCGTTAATTCCATGTAAGAATTGATTGACTTTTTCGCCAATAAAACGCCCATATTTTTTATGAAGTTTTGTGAGTGCTAATCCGGATAAGCTTTCTGCGTTTTTTAATTGTTCTTTCCAGCTCTTGTCATAGGATATTGTTTCTGCCTTAATAATTTTAAACGCCCATCTTTTGGTATGATTATATTTACAAAAAACAATATCGAGCCCATCGAGTGATGTTCCTGACATAATCCCTACGGCGTAATATTTTTGCATAAATTATTTATTCAAATAATCCTGGATTAAATTTTTTGTTGCTCTGTAAAAAACGGTATATAAATTGTCAGATTGCTGTTCTCCGGGAGGAGCTATATCCATTTCGGTATTATCAAATCCTTTTAATAAATATTCATTTACTTGTAAAGGTTTTGTTGCCACAGCAGTTCCTGTAAGGTTGTATACCGGAATAATTCCATCCTTACTAAAAATGGTCATATTCAATGTAACCTGAGGATATGTTGTCTTGAAAGTAATATCTTTATATTTTTTCGGATGGTCTTCTTTTTGTTGAATATCTATACTTTCAATTTTAACATTAAGGTTAAAATAATATTGTGAGTAACCTTTACGTAATGCTTTGCGGATATTGGTTTTGGGATATCCATAATCATCGTATTTAACAGCATTCATAAAGGTATTGATCGGTAAAATTTCTATCTCAAGATCTCTTTCAATTACCTCTTTAAAAGTAAAAAAAATAGTGTGTATTAAGACTGCTGTTAATTTATCATTGCCAGGATCATTATACGTTTTAATTCCACGAATAAAATGATCAAGTTCAGAAATTTCATTTCGGAAATCTTTTGATATCTCAAGGTTGTAATTAATTAAGGAAAATTGCTTGTTTGCAATTTTTTGAGCATTACAACTATACCAGCTGATTAATAATAGTAAGATAATCAAATACTTTTTCATCATAGCTTATTTGATTTGAACGTTAAAAGAAGATAGTACAAATGTAACGATAAATTAAAAATTATTGTAAAAAATTTGGTAGAATCAATTTGTATTTTTAATATCATTCCTAAAATCCGTAAGTTAAACAAGGTTTTTTTGTAACACAAACCTGCCAGCCGGCAGGCTGGGTTTCTCAAAGGATTACCCAAACTTGCCTGCTGCAAGCAGGGTTCCACAAAGAAAAACTTCACTTGACTTTGTGGTACTTTGTGCATAAACCCTGTCTGCCGAATTCTATGATAAAAACAAATTTTAACAAATGGTTAGCAAAGGGAAAATCTATTTTGTACATTTTTTACCCTTTCGGCTGTCGCCACTTTCCCTAAAAAGGGAAAGCAGCTTTGATTAATATAACTACTAAGTTTTATATTATAGTAGTAAAACATAAGCAAAGCTTTCTCCCCTTGAAAGGGGAGATGCCGATAGGCAGAGGGGTAAAAAAGGGAAATTTAAATCCAAAAATTTGGATAAACTG
>JASGMZ010000110.1 GCA_030156305.1 Bacteroidales bacterium
TTGAACTTAGCGAAGCGATCTCACTAACATCTTTAAAATATAATTATTGTGAGTAAATTAGGAAAAAACTTTCTATGATACACCAAAATTTCCAATTTCCAATTTCGAATTTCAAATTTCTGATTTTTCTAAAAAACATAAGTAAATGAAAATGAATTAATTAATAAAATATAAAAAGATGAAAATAATTGCTATTGGTAGAAATTATATCGATCATGCTAAGGAATTTAATAATCCTCTTCCTAAAGAGCCAATATTTTTTATGATGCCCGAAACCGCTTTATTGCGAAAAAATCAACCCTTTTTTTATCCCGATTTTTCAACCGATATTCATTATGAGGTAGAAGTTGTAATAAAAATTAACCGGTTGGGGAAAAATATTGCCACTGAATTTGCACATAGATATTACAGCGAAATAGGATTAGGTATAGATTTTACTGCCCGTGACCTGCAAAAAAATTGCAAAGAAAAAGGATTACCCTGGGAAATAGCCAAATCCTTCGATGGTGCTGCTCCCATAAGTAATTTTTTACCTTTGGAAAAAATAGGGGATATTAATAATATTAATTTCCGGCTTGAGTTAAATGGAAATATCGTACAACAGGGTAATACTAAGGATATGATTTTCCCGGTAGATCAGCTGATAGCTCATGTTTCGAAATTTACAACCCTCAAAATTGGCGATTTATTATTTACGGGTACACCGGCTGGAGTTGGCCCTGTAAAAATTGGCGACAGGCTTACAGCATATATCGAAAATGAAAAAATGTTGGATTTTATAATTAAATAAATTCTTCCTGTAATTTTGTAAAGAAATTTCTGGTTAGTAAATAACGGGCTTGGTGTTTGTTGTATAATTCAGGATAATCCTTATAAGTATTTTTAAAATTCCGGAATCTGTTGTCAATGTTTTGAATAACCAGCTCTGGAAGCTCGTTTATCGCTACTCCTCTTAAAAGGTATATTTCGGTATACCGGATTACGCCAATATTGCCAAAAGCATCCAAATCATCTGCATTGCAAATAATAGATAATAGCGACTCAGCTTCTTCTTGTTTCTTCGGTTGGTAGTTCTTATCATCATGTTTTTCTATGGCCCACAAAATAGCACTAAAATTTTTTGGTATTTCCAGGTTTTTATTTTTAAAATAATCCTGGCAGATTTTTTTGCTTTCGTGGCCATGAAATTCATCTACAGTATTGCTTAAACCCGTATCATGAAAAAAGGAAGCTATGATACACCCTTCAATTAATTCATAATTAATATTGTTATTTGGATATAAAGCAGTAAGGATTTCTTTACAATATTCCCATACGCGATAATGATGGTTATGGTCGTGTGATGAAATTTTCGATTTTATGAAAAGCGGCTGACAATAGTTATAAAGCTGATGGAGCCATTTCTCTTCAGCTATTTTTATCATGTAATTTAGGTCATTCATCCATCAAATTTTATTTCAAACAAAAATACATCTCATTTAAAAACAAAAAAGCAGAAAATTTCATTTTTCTGCTTTTTCGAAGGAATTTTTAAAAACTTAGTTTTTAGATTGCGTTTCTTCAGTCATTTTAATAGCCATATCTAGTATTGTGGTGTCATCAATTTTTACGACTCCGCCATCGGGACCCTGTGAAAAATGGATTCCGGCACTTTCGCCTTCGCGATAATTTGTGCCACCGAAGTAATTCCTTACCGTTTCCTCATTCAGGTTTAATTGGTTGGCAATTTTTCGAATTGCTCCATGGGGTAAACGGTCTTTAATCTTTCGTAACTCATTGAATGTGATTGTCATAACGGGATTATTTTTTAGTTAGACATAGGTTATAAATTTACTTAATTAATCCCGGAGAAAAAAATTTAAGTTTGATTTTAAGAAATTTTAACATTAAAATGGAAGGGAATTCAGGTCTCTGACAATATAAACATCATAGTCACCTAAAAAGGTAAAACCAAGTTTTTTGTAAATATTTATGGCTTTTCTATTCGATTGATGTACCTCCAGTTTTATTTGGTATCCTTTTGCTTTGGCATGCTTTAACGATTCTTTGGTAAGCAATTTTCCCAAACCCTGGTTTTGAAATTCGGGCTTCACACCAATATGATGCAGATGGATTCTGCGTCCGTCGAAAGTCATCCATGATGAACCGATGATTTCGCCGGTTTCAGTATTTTCAATCACAATTAATCTCCCCCCGATTTCCAGGCTATGCGCAATGATTTTTTCATCATCACCACGATGACTTCCTCCCAAACCGGTAACTTCCCATAATTCATTTAATTTTTGATAATCGCTATTTTGATAATCTCTTACTACAAATTTTTTATCCATAATTATGCTTCATCTTTTACAACATAAATTTGACTTGAACTATAATTAATTACTTTCACTTTTTGGCCTTTTTCAATAAATCCAATTTCGGATTTGGCATCGTACATTTCATCATCAATCTCTACTTTTCCGCTAGGCCTTAAGTTGGTAAGTGCTATCCCTGTTTGTCCTATCACATCTTTTTGTTTGCTGTCAACACCTACAAAGCCTTCATCTTTTTTTTGGCTTGAATTGAGCACTATCCATGAAAAAGTATTAGAAGTGAGCACTTTTTGACTCACATAAAGTGATAATATAAAAGCTATAAAGATAGAGATAGCTACTATCATAAAGGATTTTAATACCAAACCTATAGCCTCCATAGAATGAAATTCAAATTCGAAAATGATATTATCGACCATGCTAAGTACTAACCCTGTAAATGCTAAGATAACACCACTAATTCCGGCAACACCAAATCCGGGTATAACAAATATTTCCAGTATAATCAAAATTAAACCAACCACAAAAATAACCATTTCCCAGTTTTCTGCCAACCCTTCAAGGTAAAGCGGAGCAAAATATAAAATAGCGCCTAATATTGCAACAGCGAGAGGGAAACCAATTCCGGGCGATTGTAATTCAAAATAAATACCACCTACAATGAGCATAATTAGTATACCCTGAATAGCAGGGTTTATCAGAAAACCAATAAATTTATCCAGGCTGGTTGGTTTATATTCATAAATATCATGATTCTTTATTCCTGCATGCTCAATTATTTCCTGAATACTTTCTACCGTAGCTTCACAATATCCGTTTTCCATAGCTTCGTTTGCGGTAAAAGCAACAATCTTTCCGGTATCAGAAATATTTTCAATAAAAATTGAAGGGTCAACCATAGCTTCGGCAATTACCGGGTCGCGATGCCATTTTACTAGGGTATCATTGCCTTTGATTATTGTGTCTTTCCCGTGTGCTTCGGCTGTAGCGCGCATGTTTGAGCGCATATATGATTGATACTTTTCGGGCATAATTTTCCCGGATTGGTCAACTACCGAAGCAGAGCCAATTTTTGCCCCTTTTTTCATGTATATACTATCGGCTGCTATGGATATTAATGCACCGGCAGATGCTGCATTATTGGTGATAAAAACATAAACCGGAATCGGGCTTTCCAGAATTTTGGTTCGGATGGAATCGGCCATGTTAACCATCCCTCCATAAGTATTCAGTTTGATGATAATGTAATTCGCTTTTAAGGCGTAAGCTTCTTTAAAGCTTTTTTGTGTCAGCCGCCACATGGGGGGTGCAATCTCTTCGTTAATGCTAAAAACATATACGATATTTTTTGTTGTATCCGTAACACCTGTTGTATCTGAATTTGCCATAGCATTAAAAAAGGCAAATACTAAAATAAGGATAATTAAAGTTAATCTTTTCATTATGGATTAGATTTAGTCTAGGCTAATTTCCGAAATATTATTGAAAATCCTTGGCATATTGTAAAAATAGTTGCATTCCTTTTTGTTTTTTATCATCCAACGGAAAATCAATATTGTTTTCCAGGTAATCTTTAGCACTAATATGTTTTGGAAAATACGAAACGTCATATGTTGCAAGCATGTCATCAATATGATTTAACCCGAATTGTAATGCTTTGTCAAATTCTTTTTTAAATGTGTCGCTCACAGGTTTATTCGCTATCCATGCCGCAAAAACAAAAGGCAGGTTGGTGAATCTTAGCCATTCTACGGCTAAATCATAAACATACGGAAACTTTGTTTCGGATTCGAGCGCTCTGTCTCCTATAATAACTGCTGCTTCGTTATCTTTTATATTTTCAATAAATCCCTCGGAAGTGTTCGCCCATTCAACATTAATTTTCCAGAAATTCTTAGCTAACACACGGCTAAGCATGACCGATGAGCGGGAATGAAAATCAAGATAAATTTTCTTTACTTTTTCCAGAGGCTGATACGAACCTATAATTACCGAACGAACCTTATCCGTTGCACCTATGCAATAGTTGGCAATTATCTCGTGATACGGTAGTTTTGGAATAATTGCAACCGGAACTAAGCCAATATCAACTTTATTCTCTATTAGTTTTTGTGCACATATAGAAGGTATATCCTTACTTAATGCAATTTTTTTTATAATATCATTATTTTCAATACCGTAAATAAACGGAAAAGTGTTAGTATAAGATACAGCGGATATTTTTATTTTATTCATAATTATTTTTTTATCGTAACAAAGATACAATTGCTCCGATTATTATAATAGAAAATAAATTGTTTTTGTTTAATTTGCATGTGATTTCTTAAAGGATAAAAATTAGAATCATGAATATGGATACACTTTTGGCTATATCACCTATTGACGGACGCTATCGAAACAAAACCGAAAATCTTGCAACCTATTTTTCAGAATTTGGATTGATAAAACACCGTGTACTCGTTGAGATTGAGTATTTTATCGCTCTATGCGAAATTCCTTTGAAACAACTGTCTGATTTTGACAAAAATAAATATGCGTTATTAAGGAAAGTTTATCAGGATTTCAAGGTTGAAGATGCTCAACAAATTAAAGATATTGAAAAAGTAACCAACCACGATGTAAAAGCAGTAGAATATTTTATTAAAGAAAAGTTTGTCGAATTAAAAATTGAACCATACAAAGAATTTATCCATTTTGGGTTAACATCACAGGATGTAAATAATACAGCCATACCTTATTCATTGCGCGATGCTATGGCAAATGTTTTTTATCCTGTTTTTTCCGATTTAATGAATAAACTCAAACAATTGAGTAAAGATTGGGAAAAAATTCCTATGCTTGCACGGACCCATGGACAGCCCGCTTCACCTACACGATTAGGAAAGGAAATTGCTGTTTTTGTGGTACGATTTGAAAAGCAGTTAGAGCAACTTAAATCCATTCCTTTTTCTGCAAAATTTGGCGGGGCAACAGGTAATTTTAATGCTCATCATGTGGCTTATCCTGAAGTAGACTGGAACAATTTCGGGAATCATTTTGTCAATGATATTTTAAAACTTAATCGGTCGTATCCTACCACACAGATTGAACATTATGATAATTTGGCTGCATTTTTTGATGCCCTGAAAAGAATAAATACAATTTTAATTGACCTCTGCCGCGATTTTTGGGCCTATATTTCGATGAGCTATTTTAAACAGAAAATTGAGAAGGGTGAGGTTGGGTCATCAGCCATGCCGCACAAGGTGAACCCTATTGATTTTGAAAATGCCGAAGGAAACCTGGGAATTTCGAATGCAATGTGCGAATATTTAGCGCTTAAATTGCCGGTATCGAGATTGCAACGCGATTTAACCGATTCTACTGCGTTGCGGAATATTGGAGTTCCTATAGCTCATTCTGTGATTGCTTTTCAATCCTTGTTAAAAGGATTGGGTAAAGTGCTGGTAAACGAACCGGCTATTGAAAATGATTTAGATAAGAACTGGGCTGTTGTAGCGGAAGCCATACAAACCATTTTACGCCGCGAAGGATACCCAAAACCTTACGAAGCATTAAAGGAACTAACACGTACAGGCGAGAAAATTACAAAAGAAAGTATTCATCGGTTTATCGACGGACTTCAGCTGAATCATGACATTAAAAAAGAATTAAAAAATATTACCCCTTTTAACTATACCGGTATTTAATTTTATTTTCGAAAAATAGCCCAATTTATTTTACCTTTGATTGAATCTCAAAGGTAAACTCTTTTTATGAGAAAATTTTTTGCCATATTACGCTATCTGATTCCATACTGGAGAAAATCTCTGTTAAGTGTTTTATGTAATCTTTTGGCTGCAGTATTTTCTGTGATTTCCTTTACTATGGTAATTCCTTTTCTAAGCATTTTATTTTCAAAGCAGAATTTTAATCCTAATCCGGTTCCTTTTGCGCTTTCGGTTGAGTCTGTGCAACATAATTTTAATTATCTCCTCGGATATATAGTTAATCAGTATGGAACCATTAATGCCTTATTATTTATTATAGGTATAGTGCTTGTTTTTACGTTGCTGAAAAATATATTTTTATTTACAGGTAAGTATCTGATAATACATATCCGAACAGGAGTGATAAAGGATATCAGAAATGAGCTGATTGAAAAAATTCTGGATTTTGATCTAAGTTATTTTTCCAATGAAAAGCGTGGCGATATCATTTCAAAAATGATTGTTGATGTCAAAGAGATTGAAATGTCAATTATTAGTTCATTGGAAATGTTTTTTAAAGACCCTGTTTTATTAGTGGTATATATATATGTATTGTTTTTAATGAGTGCAAAACTCACTTTAATTGCACTTGTTTTGTTTCCTGTATCCGCTATTATTATTGGACGAATAGGGAAATCGTTGCGAACAAAAACTTTCCGCGGACAGCAAAAAATGGGCGCATTGATGGGTATGCTCGAAGAAGTTTTATCCGGAATTAAAATTGTGAAAGCTTTTAATGCAGAACATACCGTGAAAAACAGGTTTGTTGGAATGAATGAACGGTTTACCCAATTGTTTAACCGGATAGGGCAACGCAGGGCTTTGGCAAATCCTTTAAGTGATGTTATTGCTACAGTTACCATTTTAATCATAATGTGGTTTGGCGGTAAAATGGTTTTATCTCCTGAAGCAACAATTAGTTCGCAGGTTTTTATCGGTTACCTGGCGGTATTTACTCAGGTCATTGCTCCGGCAAGATCTATTTCAAACGGATATTACAACATTCAAAAAGGAATGGCTTCCATTCTCAGGGTCAACTCTATACTGGAACATACCTATACTATAAAAGATAAAGATGATGCTTTATTGATGGATGATTTTAAGCAATCAATTGAATTTAAAAATGTTTATTTCTCTTATGAAACAGAGCAAAAAAATGTGCTTAAAAATATTAATTTAAAAATTAACAAAGGAGAAACTATTGCTTTAGTTGGTGCATCAGGTTCAGGAAAATCTACTATTGTTGATTTATTGCCTCGTTTCTTTGATCCTGATCAAGGAGAGATTTTAATAGATAATATCCCGATAACTGATTTGCGGATTACATCATTACGTAATTTATTTGGTTATGTCAATCAACAGCCTGTACTATTTAATGATACCATTTATCATAACATTACTTTGGGGGATGAAAATGTTGATTTGGCAATGGTTCAAAAAGCTGCTAAGTCGGCTAATGCGCATGATTTTATATCGAAAACAGCACATGGTTATCAGACTAATCTGGGTGAAAGTGGTGATAAATTGTCGTTGGGAGAAAAACAACGAATTACCATTGCCCGTGCCATTTTAAAAAATCCCCCGATTTTAATTCTTGATGAAGCCACTTCGGCTCTGGATTATGAATCAGAATATATGGTTCGTGAAGCTATTCAAAATTTAATGAAAAATCGTACGACCATAGCCATTGCCCATAGGTTATCTACCATCAAAAATGCCGATCGTATTGTTGTTATAAAAAATGGTGAGATTGTTGAACAAGGAAAACATGATGAATTAATATCTCAAAATGGGGTTTATGCCCACCTGTTCCGAATGGAAACTTTTAATTCTTAATTTTGTAAATAGATTTTGATTTTCAATAATACAATGAATAAAAAAGTAGTTATTGGTTTAAGTGGAGGAGTAGATAGTACCATAGCAGCTTTATTGTTAAAAAATCAGGGGTATGAGGTAACCGGGTTGCATTTTTGTTTTAACAATGAAAAATATGATAAAAAAGTAAACGAAGTAGCCCAAAAATTGAATATCCCCTTGATTAACCTAATGATTGATGATGATTTTGAAAGGGTAAAGAAACATTTTGCCAATGAATATCTGCATGGGCGTACACCAAGTCCTTGTACGTTTTGTAACAAACACATTAAGTGGAAGAAATTAATTGAGTTTGCCAATAAAAATAAGTATGAGTTTGTTTCCAGTGGACATTATATCAGAAAAGTAATAAAAGACGGGCATTTTTATCTTCAAAAAGGGATTGACCCTGTAAAAGATCAATCGTATTTTTTATGGGAACTTGATCCCGATACCGTTAAGCGAATGATTACACCTCTCGGTGATTATACAAAAGAGGAGGTACGGCAATTAGCAAAAGAAAATGGTTTTGTAGATTTAGCCCGGCAAAAAGAAAGTATGGGCGTGTGTTTTCTTCATAATAAGGATTATAGGCAATTTCTATATAATTATGTACCCGATCAATTAGAACATATTAAGCCAGGAATAGTAAGAGATGAAAATAACCGGATTATTGGAACACATAAAGGTTTCCTTTTTTATACTATCGGACAAAAGCGGGATTTACAATTAAAAATAAACCGTTCGGCTTATGTGAGTGAAATTAATGTTGCAAAAAATGAACTAAAAGTTGGCACTAAACCATCATTATATCATCGCCATATCCTTTTAAAAAATGTTTATTTGATAAATCCTGATGAGATATCCGAAAATTCATCGATTCATATAAATATTCGCGGATTAGGGATTAATCCATCCAAACCAGCTATTGTAAAAAGTTTTCATACTGATACGATGGAGCTTGAGTTGCAAAGTGCAGCGTGGGCAGTAGCTCCGGGACAGCCTGTGGTTTTTTATGATGATGATATTTTATTGGGTGGTGGTATTGCGGAGAAAAGCTGGCCATAAAAAAAGCTGCTCCAATAAGGAACAGCTTTCAATTCTTTGGCGGAGAAAGAGGGATTACTCGCAATTTTGTCTTTTATAGTATATCGTTTTAAAAATTCTTTTGATTTTAATTTTTATAGATGAAGGTTAATATTAAGGTTGCTCGTGAAGGCTTCGCCGTTCGAACCCCTCCGTGGCTT
>JASGMZ010000111.1 GCA_030156305.1 Bacteroidales bacterium
GGAGGTTTCGATCTCTCAGCTTGCTAAGATATAAGTTTTTTAACTCTTTTCGGTTTAAACTATTGATTTCATCAAGCAATTTTCGAAATTTTTTTATGTTTTTATTTTCAATAAGGTTTCCGGTGTTAATTACAAAATTTGAATCGCTGTTGCCAATTAAAAAGATACCTTCTTTTTTGTCTTCCATTTTTAAACAATGTCTGCTGATATTTTGTAAAAGCTCTACCAGAATGTGGAATATTTTCTTTTTTTGTGTGGAGTCCTTAAACTCTTTCTGTAAATTTTCTTCAATAATTTTTAAAACCGGGAATATTGAATCTTGCGAAAAATCTCCTTTATGAATTAATATAATATTTTCTTCCACCATTTTTTTATGGTAGCTTATCGAATCGGTAAGCGGGAAATCACTAACCATTTTATTGAGCTCATCAACATCAGATTTGAGCATGATTTGATTGTAGAAATAGGAAAAGGTTTCATCCTTGTTTTCAAATAGATAATCGAGCTTTTGTCCTGATTTACGGGCCATTTCTATTAATCCTAGTCCTGATCCTCCTTTATCAGATATTTCGTTGTTTTCGAGAACCTCTCGATATAATATTTTTAGCTCTTCTTTGGTTAGGCTGTTAACTTTTTCGAGTTGATTTTGTAGATTTTCAATTTTATTTTTTTCGATCAAATTCCCGGAAGTAATATAATACACACCACCCCAATTTTTGGTTAGAAAAAATCCGTCACTATGCAATCGTTTAATTTTTTCACCATGGCGTACAATGTTTTGGAAGCATTCGGCCATTAGAAATGATGCTTTTTTCTTCATCTTCGAAAGCGCATCAATATTGTTAATGTTGTACTCGCTTAACTCAATAAGCTTATTAGTAATTTCATCACTAAAATTACCGCTGTACAACATGCATAAGTTGTCTTCTTTAATCCTTTCGAAAAACCAGTAAGTGGTATTAATATCCATAGGTAAAAGGTTGATGATACCTGTTAAAAAATAAAATAACATAAAATAAATGAAAAGCACTAATTTTTTTGGCGAATAAATAAATAAAAAGGATGCAAGTTTTGTAAAAAACGTCTATTTTTTTCTGTTAAGAAATTTATAGATTAAGATAAAAGGGCGAAAGATATAATATAGAAAAAACAAGTAGTTGGGCAGCGGAAAGATTTCCCAATCGGTAAAGTGAGTGCGGAGTCTGAAAATAAGGCTAATATGATAGTTGATATCAGGTTTTAGCTTTAAACGGTACCATACAAATTTTATCTTACCACCGAGTCCTTGCTGTCTTAATTCTTTGTCTGATATGGACTTAAGGGCACCTTGAATTAATGAATTAGTATAGCCAATATTATCAATATATTGTGGTATTTCGGTTTTGTACAATAGATTTGAAAGGTTACATGCTTGCTTAAAAGTTTTCCCGAGTCTGTTTTTTTGTGATAATTTCCAGGCTTTATAAATATCTTCGTTGGAGCTTTGACAAATAATTTCGGAAAAGTCCTTTAACCAGAAAAGTCGATACCACTGATGAATGGCGCCATGTGCGGCCAGAAAAACAATATTTTCCGGTTTAGAAATATAGGGCAGGTTTTGTTTAGCTATTTCAATATTAATCGAATCAGCAATTATTTTTTTTGTTTCTAAGGGAAGGTAAGTCTTTGGATTGGCCAGATTCCAGTGCAATTCAACTTCTATGGGGGTGTTCGGTTTTGTAAGATGATAATGATGGCTAATGGTGTAATTTATTTTTTTCTGTTTTTTACTCAATGTTTTTTTAGGCGCAAGCATCACAAAACCAAATTCCTGTATAATTTTTCTGGCATTTTCAATATGGCTTAGCGGAACAAGTAAATCAATATCCCGATAATCTCTAAAGCCGATATCTTTATATAATTCTAAGGATAATAATGGCCCTTTAAAAAAAGTGTGAGGGATGTTTTTCTGGTTTAAGCCTTCATGAATTTTTAATACATATTGGCTGTACAGCAAAGCTTTTCTGGAAAGCCCCTGTTGTTTCTCTATTAATTGCTTTTTTATTTCCGATTTTAAAATGTTTGGATATTGATTTGTTTGTTTTACAACATGTGATATTAAGCGGTGCTTGTGGGCTAACTCAAAAAACAATTTCCAATCAACTAATTTTTCGAGTGTTTCTATTTTTTCAATTTCTGCCTTGTTTAAATCATGTTGTGAAAGCAGAATCAGCAATTGTAATTCATTCGAAAATTGAGGGATAATATCTTCTAGTTGTTTTATCATTTAAATAACGATGGATTATCTGTAATAAATAAAATCAATTTAAGATAATTAAAAAAGGCTCCTGGATTGATAAATTTATCCTTTTGTGATCGCTCAAAAAAAGCGGTACCCCATTTTTCATATTTGCGCATATCAATATAGCGGGTGATTTTAGGATTTGATTTTGCCTGTTCAATGATTTCAATAAGTTTATCTTTATCTTTCAATGTACGTAGAAAAACGGTAGGTATAGTTGCTCCACTTTTATCGTTTCTCCACCTAATTTCTTCGGGTAAATAACCTTCCATTACCTGGCGGATAGCATATCGTAAAATACCCTTTTGTGCTTTTAAATGGGGTGGCATGGAAAGATAAAATTCAATTAAATCTTTATCGAGTAAAGGGTATCTGTATTCCACCCCATGTTGCTTTGCTGCCAGCGAACTGTATTCTAATCGTTGAGCTACATGGGGGTGTGTAATTCTTTCTATCGATTGATCGATCAGATTATCTTTTTTAATAGTATGGTAATAATCAAAATAGCGCTTTTTAATGTTTAGATTGTGCCTGAAAGATTTATTGACCGCTAAATTTTTATATTTTGAAGCCCACCATTTTTTGCCTTTTAGTAATCGAATAATTATTTCGATAAGACCTGGAAAAGTATTTCTTAAACGTATATTTTGTTTTTTCCAAAAAATTTTAACCGGATGATAACCTTGTTTTTGAAGGTCTTTTTCAAATCTCTGGTCGTTTACAATTTCTTTTAAATAGTTTCCTGATTTCGACGTTACTACTTCATCTCCGCCAAACCCCGATAATAATACCTGAATGTTCTGTTTCCCGGCTACTTGATATAGCTGATCGGAGAAAACACTAAAATTTTGCTGAACTATGCATCTGTTTAACGAAAGGCTGTTTTTTAAAGCATCGGTTATGCCTGTTTTTTCAGAAGTAACGAAAAGCCGATGCTTTAAATTACAAAAATCGGTAAGCAAGTTGATGTATTTTTTTTCATCTTTAAAAGGATGTATTTTCCCAATCTGCTCCTCAGGCATTACATGCGAAAAAGTTTTTAAAGAAACATGTTGTGCTGCTATGGATGTAATACTCGACGAATCGATTCCTCCACTTAATTCAGATCCATAATTCACCGGGTCTTGCATTCTTCGCTTAACAGCCCGGAAAAGGATTTTCTTGAAATGGGCTAAATATTCCGAATCATTTTTAAGGTTGGTTTTTGCCGGGTTTAGATTCCAATAAGGCGAAATGGTTAATTTTTCATTTTTTAAGTGTAGAAAATGTGCCGGGGGGAGTTTTTTAATTTCATTAAACGTAGACCTGTAATGTTCAGATTTTATAATAGATATTGTGTCAGCAATAAATTGCTGGTCGATGGTTAGCGTTAGATTTTTCTGACTCAGAATCCCTCTTATTTCGGTCGAAAAAATAAATTGCTCTTTATCAACATAATAGTTGAAGGGTTTAACGCCAAAATGATCCCTGGCACAAAAAAGCTCTTTTTTTTCCATATCCCAGATGGCAAAAGAAAAGTCACCGGTTAAAAACATTGGACAATCGGTTTGCCATTGCTGATAACACCGGAGTATTAATTGATGATCCGGGATATTGGGGCCACTTAGTTTGAGTTGTTCGATTAGCGTTTCTCTGTTGTCAATTCTACAATCGCCAATAACTAAAAAGGGTGGATTAAAAAAAACCGAATGTTCAGATTTAGTGTATTTTTTTTCGAAAAACTGAACGGCTCCAAACCCGAAATTATCGTGGCAATGAATAGATTGTTTTTGTTTTTTTCCTAAGGTAAGCTGTTTAAGTGCTTCACTGATATCTTCTTGGAGCACGTTATTGCCTTTTAAATTAATTTTTCCAAAGAAGGATTGCATTTAAAAAGATTTAAAAATTAACTTGAGTAAAAATTTTATTCCCGACTTTTTACCAAAGGTAATACTTTATTATTTAAATCTTTTTCTTAAAATTAAAACAAAAGGAATGGCTAAAAATGCCAGTAATGATGCTACTTTGTAAGTGTCAACCAATCCAATAAAATCACTTAAAACACCAATAAAGAAAGCAGTAACTGAAGTAGAAACAAAAGAGATAAACATAAAAACTCCGCTTAGGAAAGCCTGATGTTCAGAGTCAATATCCATTACCATCGCTAATAAAACGGGGGTAGAGGAAATGAGAAAAAATCCCAGGAGCAATAATACAGGAAACATCATTCCGCCCTCGGCATATACAAATGCCAGCATAAGAAATGGAGAAACAAGTATGATAAGGGTTAACATTTTTAGCCGTCCAATTTTATCCGAAAAGGTACCTGAAAGATAAGCCCCTGCAGCACCGGCAAACTCGAAAACTGAGAGGGAAATCCCTCCCAGCCATAAACTGCCTCCCTTTTCATCTAAATAGGTAGGTAAAAAATTGGTTAATGAGGTTTTCATAAAACCACGAAAAAACATTACTCCGGCTATAAGTAAGAAGAACGGCAGATGCTTTTTAAAGGTTGCTTTTATTCCTTTCATGGGACGAGTCCGGTCAATGCTTTCCGAAACATTGATATTTCTGAGCCTGAAATAAAGAAGGACAGAAGCAAAAAGTCCAAAGGGAATTAACCGGTAAGTTCCTTCAAGTGTCCAGTAATTTACAGCAGCAACAATTACTAACGGGCCTACTGTTCTTGCAGCCTCGCCACCAAGCATGTAAAAGCTCATTCCTTTACCTACACGGTTTCCGGCAATTTTTTTTATTAAAACAGGGGTAGGGACATGAAACATGGCATTGCTGATACCCATAACAAATAGCATGACCATTAAAATAATATAATGTGGGGCCAGCCCAATCAGGCTCATGCATATAGTTGTAATGGCTGGAGCCAGAATGACCATATACCTGATTTTTACATTGTCGGCAATAATTCCAATTAAAGGGTTAAATAATGAAGGTATTTGTTGAGCAACAAACAATAAACTAACCAGTGTGTTGTTAATCTTTAGTTTTTCTTTTAAAAGAGGTACAACCGGCGCAAGAAATGAAGAGTACACATCGTGCATAAAATGTGCAAACGATACACTAATCACATTTTTTAGCTGAAATGTTTTGTGTTGTTTCTCCATACATAAAAAAGCCGGAGAATTCCGGCAAAATTTTAAATCTGAGCAATAAGCTCTTTCATGATGAGTGTCATTTTAGTTTCTGCTTTGGCAGCCACTTTTTGAACTTCTTCGTGAGTTACCTGCACAATCTTTCCGGGAACACCTAAATCGGTAATAATAGAAATGGCAAAACAAGGAATTCCCATGTGGCGGGCAATGATAACTTCAGGAACAGTTGACATTCCTACCGTATCCCCACCAATGATTCTAAAGTATTGATATTCCTTAGGGGTTTCGAATGTAGGCCCTGAAGTAGCAACATAACATCCGATCTGGACTTTCAGGTTATTTTTCTTTGCAATGCGTTTGGCCTTCTCAATTAAGATATGGTCATAAGGTTCGCTCATGTCAAGAAATCGAGCGCCTAGCTCGTTTAAATTTTTACCAATAAGTGGATTGGGTAATAAGTTAATGTGATCGTCTAAAATCATTAAATCACCAATTTCATAATCGGGATTAACCCCGCCGCTGGCATTGGAGACTAATAATGTCTTGATGCCCAGCATTTTCATTACTCGTACAGGGAAAGTTACTTCCTGCATGGAATAACCTTCGTAATAATGAAATCTTCCCTGCATGGCAATGATGTTTTTGCCACCAAGTTTTCCTAAAATCAATCGGCCATGATGCCCCTCAACGGTTGAAACGGGGAAGTTTGGTATATTCTTGTAATCCAGGGTCTGCTCAATTTCAATTTCCTTGGTTAATCCCCCTAATCCTGTCCCCAAAATAATACCTGCTTCGGGTTTAACTTTAAATTTATTTTGGATAAAGGAAGCTGTGTTTTTTATTGTTTCTAACATAATCTATTATTTGCTGATTAAAATGATCTGTTTTGTTATTCAAAAATCGTACTTTAATCGGAATATAAAAAAATGATTTTTTTAGATAATCTGCAATATTAGTAAATTTGTGCAAACGCATAGCATCTTTTTCCGAGGTAATGATAATTTTGTTTGATGATTTAATGGAATTATATTTCTGCTCAATTTTTTTAATATCTGAATTCTTGAAATGGTGATGATCCGGGAATTTTATTTTTTCTATTTGATCAGAAAGGTTTTCTTTAATGTGTTGCTCAAAGGGCAATGGATTAGCAATTCCCGTTACTAATAATATTGACAGCTTCTTATCTTTTACTTTAAATACATCGCCATGATTAAAAACAGGGGTTAAATTACCATAATCAAAAGTCGTAAAATATACATCCTGAAAAGGGTAGGGATGTAATTCGTTGAATAAGATTCTTCGCTCTATTGGTTTTATATCTTTTGGTGCTTTGGTGATGATTATGATGCCGGCACGTTTTTTTTCAAAGGCTTGTTCGCGAAGGTTTCCTAAGGGAAGCATAAAATCTTTATCGATAGGGCGGTTGTAATCAACGAGTAGAATGGATAGATTCGTTTGTACCTGCCTGTGCTGAAAAGCATCATCTAATAAGATAACATCCAAATCTTTTTTCTTATCCATAAGTTTCTGTATCCCGCGAACTCTTTTACTGTCAACAGCCACTTCAATGTCAGAAAATTTTTGTTTAATTTGTCTTGGTTCGTCCCCAATGTCTTTGGCTGTTGATTGATTATCGGCAAGGATAAAACCTTTGGTTTTTCTTTTATATCCACGGCTTAAGGTAGCCACCTTAAATTCTGATTTTAATAAATCTGCCAGATATTCAACATGCGGGGTTTTGCCTGTACCACCAACGGTAATATTTCCGATAGAAATAATAGGGATATTAAATGATGTAGATTTAAAAATGCCATAATCATAAAAACGATTCCGGATATAAATAATCAATCCATAGACTAAACTAAGGGGGAATAAAATAGGGCTTAGTATTTTTCGGGCATTGTTTGGCATAGATTTTCCTTAACTTGCTTTTAATATTGCAGGAAGCTAAAATACTAATTTTTAACTGTTTTTGAATCAGTTGTTGAAAAAATATCCCTAAAATTCGCTTACCGATCCTTTTTTCGGATAGTCGATCGTGTAATGTAATCCTCGGCTTTCGTGAAGGCTTTTAGCCATTTTTATAATTAGATATCCCACATTAATCAAATTTCTTAATTCGCAAAGTTTTTGGGAAAGCACCGATTTTTCATATAACTCTTCCGTTTCTTTAAAAATAATTTCCAGTCGGCGTAAAGCTCTTTCCAAACGAAGATTAGACCGTACAATGCCTACATAATTGCTCATGATCTGTTGAACCTCTTTATAGTTTTGAGTAATCATAATCATCTCTTCCGGATAGGTTGTCCCGTGGGCATTCCATTCCGGAATATTTTCCTGGAGGCTTACTTTTTGTGCTATTTGTATTGATTCTTTAGCAGCTTTGTTGGCATAAACCACAGCTTCGGATAAGGAGTTGCTGGCCAGTCTGTTAGCTCCGTGTAATCCGGTTGATGATACTTCACCTGCAGCATAAAGTCTGTTTATAGAGCTTTTGCCATTCATATCCACTTTAATTCCACCACACATATAATGAGCTGCAGGAACTACCGGTATTGGGTCTTTGGTAATATCGATATTTAACGATAAGCATTTTTGATAAATGTTGGGAAAATGTTCTTTTAACTTTTCTTCATTCAGATGCGAACAATCCAGATATACAAAATCGTCACCTCGAATTTTCATTTCATGGTCAATGGCACGTGCAACAATATCCCTGGGTGCGAGACATCCTCGGGGGTCGTATTTGGACATAAACTCTTTTCCATCGGTTGTTTTTAAAATGGCTCCAAATCCTCGCAACGCTTCGGTAATTAAAAACGAAGGCCTTTCGCCGGGATTATATAAAGACGTTGGATGGAACTGGATAAATTCCATATTTTCAATTACCCCTTTGGCCCGGTAAACCATGGCAATCCCATCGCCAGTAGCTATTTTGGGATTCGTTGTCGTGTCGTAAAGGTTCCCGGTTCCTCCGGTGGCCATGAGAGTAGTTTTGGATAAAAAGGTATGTACCTGATCGGTTTTTAAATCTAAGACATAGGCTCCGTAACATTCTGTATCCTTGTGGCTTCTCTTGACCAGTTTCCCTAAGTGATGCTGGGTAATAATATCAACCGCAAAATGGTGTTCTAATATTTCAATATCAGGATGTGCTTTGACTTGTCTTACCAATGAATTTTGGATTTCTTCGCCGGTGTTGTCTTTATGGTGTAATACCCTGTATTCTGAATGCCCTCCTTCACGCCCTAAATCATATTTTCCTTGCTCGTTTTGATCAAATTTTACTCCCCACTCAATTAATTGTTTTATCTGGTTAGGTGCTTCACGTACCACCATTTCTACTACTTCTTTATTACATAATCCGTCGCCTGCAATCAATGTGTCCTGAATGTGTTTTTCGTAATTATCAGGCTGGTAGGTTACTGCTGCAATTCCACCTTGTGCATATTTGGTGTTGGCTTCCTTTAAATCAGCTTTACTGATTAAAATAACTTTCCCATGTTCGGCAACTTTTAGTGCATAGCTTAATCCGGCGATACCCGCGCCTATAACTAAAAAATCAGTTTTTCTAACCATAGTTTGCGAAATTCATGATTATACGAAACAAAGATACTAATAGTATTTAGTGCATCTTAGAAAACACTAGTTTTTTTAGTGGCGTAATAAAAAACGTCAAGAATAAGGCTTGCGAAGAATTGGCAGCCAGGAGTTTACTGACGTAAATGACTGGTTGCCAATGCGAGCGTAACGCAGTTATTGACGTTTTCTTATAGCCACTA
>JASGMZ010000112.1 GCA_030156305.1 Bacteroidales bacterium
GAAAGGATATGGACAGGATGCCTCCAAATTGTATAAGCTGTTTTGTTTTTCTCCGCTGGACTTTGGGAAGCCGAAGCTTTGGAAAGAAAAAAAACTTTTTGAGATTGATGCACACGATATCAGGTTTCAGATATCGTTTGATGTACCGGAAGCCGCATCAAACTTCATCAAGGGGTTGTTTATGCGGCAAGAGTTCTATCTGGGGGATAAATTCAACGGGATAGACTTTGCCGTAATGCAGGTAGAGGCATTGCCCGAACCGCATTTTCCTGAAATCATGGAATATCATCTGGTTACCCCGTGGGTGGTCAGTTATCAATCCGAACAGGACAAATATCCGCAATATCTCTCTCCCGACGATGAAAAATTCCATTCGCTTGCAATCAAGCATCTGGTAGAGAAATATAACAATACCCGCAATGGCGTGAAGATTTCTGATGATCAGATAAAACTGAGACTAACCACATCTTTTAAACGAGCAGGTTTTGTGATAAAGCCCGGTACCCGGGAAGAGTCGAGAGTGGTGGGTAACCTGTTTGATTTTGAGCTTTCCGCTCCAATTGAAGTACACCGGATGATCTGGAATGCCGGCGTGAGCGAAAAGAGTGCCAGCGGGTTTGGGTGGGGTGAGATTAGTAAATATAAAGATTAGAGATACTATGATTCGAGAAATTATCAATTTTACAAATAACCTTATTGCTGATATTCCTGATATTATGGAATGGAAGGTAAAACCAAGTAAGGGGTTACATGTTCTCATTGAATTAGATAAGGAAGGACGATGGATGAATAAATCTCCACAATGGAATATTGATTATACTTTTTTTTATGATGAAAAATCGGAGCCAAATAATTTGCTTCTTGAACTTTCAAAATTAGAAATATATGGGGACCGAGTTGGAACAACAATGAATAAAGTGCTTGATAAGGAAAAGCAAATATTTTCGTGTTCTCCATATATGTTGAAGTTTAAAAAGAAATCATTTATTAACAATAAGTTAGAAGGATATGGATACACAAAAATAATTAACCTGCTTCCATTTTATTTTGAAAATGCACGCCAAATATGTTTAACTGAAGAAAATGATATTCAATTATCGAAAGCTTTTGAGCAAGTTTGTATTGAAGTGCTTCAACAAATCAAAAACTTTATGATGTCACAAATTCAAAAAAATGACATAACAGTACAAACTTCAATTTTCGATATGATGAAAGATGATTTTTTTGTTATTATGTATCTGAAGAACATTTCAGTAGATAAATACAAAGAAGCGCATGAAAATTATTTAAAGCAAAAACTATTTAATGATAACAATTACAATAATGATAGTGTCATTACAAATGGAACTTATGGACTGAGTAATTTTTTAAACGGCCTAAATTCAAAGAAACCCTTCCTGGAACATAAGAGCGCAACTATGTATAAAGGTGTGAGTGGAAGAATAACAGCGCAAGGTGCTGTTGCACTAAACAATTTTGAGATATTAATTTCTAATAAAGTATTACCAAATCCTTTACCAATGGTTATTGATAGAAGAGAGATAAATAAAGAAATTATCAGTTTGTTTAATCAAAGCAATGAACCTATTCCTTATCGGATATTATTAACAAAATTATTCCAGAAAAAAAATGAAAAATATTTGTCAAATTATTACCTGATAAATTATTCAAAGACTACCAAAGGCATAAAGATTAACGATTTTGATTTTGTTCCATTGTTTAGGTTTTATATTGAAAAAAATAATGAAATTCAAAATATAATGGAAGCAGGAATTGTAAAAAACAAAATATTTGAATTATTTCCAAATGATAAAATAGAATCTGTTTTCGACTTTGAACGAATTGTTGTAAGAGAAATTTTTAATAATTCGTTGGTTAAAATCAAAGACGATAAATATTCAACTAATTATTTTGGAAATATTGATCCGACATATGTGAGTGGCGGTGATATAATGTATCAACTTGTACTGAAGTATCGTAAAGCATTTTATGACTTTATTTATAAGTCAAAACAGAATACAATTGATACAATTATGTTTGATGAAATCATGTATAATTCCATTTTGACAAATATAAAAAATGATGAAATTAAAGGAAGATTTGAGTGGAATAATACCATTAAAAAGAAACTAAATATCTGGTTCAGTTTGTATAATTTATTTAATAATAAAAAAGAAATTATTATGGCTTCAAAAGTGACAGACTTAATGTCAAAAATGCGCAGTGTCGCCAAAGGGGAATCAAATTTCGAAACGCCCGAAGATTTTGCTTTCGGGGCTGGACAAATTGTTTCGTATTTAATTGACCGGAGTGCAGCGGCAAATAAAACTTATGCTATGCTAGAACCTTTTTTGCAAAAGAGCAAATCTAATCAGTTGCAGGATGCTATTGCCCAAACAATAACAATTTATAAGCATGACATTGACGTTTATAAGGGTAAATTTGAACGACTTGTATCTCAGGTACTTACGGATGATTCAAATGTTGAAATGAAACCTTTACTAAAATATTTTTTAGCAGGATGCTTCTGTCCATGTGTCATTTATGAATCAGAAAAAAAGTAAAAAATAATAATTTAAAGATAGGAGATTTTTATGATGTCAGAATTTAAAAACAGAGTATTTGGTTGTGCAGTGGTAAAAGCAATCAACTCAAATTACAATGCAGATTTTTCGGGTCAACCACGTACTTTACCAAGTGGGATAGTTTATGCTACAGATAAAGCATTTAAGTATACCATAAAGAATTATTTGAAAGATGTATATTCAGATTCAGAATATATTCTCTATTTTAAAAGGTTAAAAAATGAATTTACTCCAGATGATTTGACTGATGCATATAAAAGAAGATTTCAGTCAGAAGTTAGAAATGACACAATTGAAACTATCGCGAGAAATTTATTATCCTGTATTGATGTTCGTTTATTTGGCGCAACTTTCGCACCAAAAGGAGAAGGAATAAAAAATAAAAATATATCCATTCATGGACCCGTACAAATAAATCATGGTGTAAATATATGGAAAGAAAATAATATTTTTTCGGAACAAATAATGTCTCCATTTAGAAATCCAGGCGAAAGTGGTTCAGAGGATAAACAGGCTACAACTTTAGGTCGTCAGTCAAAGCTAGAAGAAGGACATTATTTACATCATTTTTCCATTAACCCCAAAAATCTGATTGATGTTTCAACCTTAGCAGGAGAAGATGCAAAAAAACTATCAGAAGATGATATTTTAAAACTTAAAGAAGCTATGCGCCGAGGTGTCACCTGGTATGATTCTGCATCAAAAGCCGGAGCGGAAAACGAAATGCTTGTTTGGGTGCAATTGAATGAGGATTCAAAGATTGTATTGCCTAATTTTACAACTTTGATAATGTTGGATGATGAGAAAATAAACGGAAAATGCGTTTATGATTTTGCTGGATTAAAAATTGAGCTGGAACGGCTTAATGATGAAATCGCATCGATTGAAGTGTATTACAATAAACAAACTTGCAGCGTAAAGAATTTACCAGTAAGCGCAACTGAAATTGATTTATAATATATAATATGAGTACAAATCAAAGATTAATTTCATTTGATTTGAAAGCAGAAATGGGTTTTTTCAAAAAACCCGATATTAATGATGGCATTTATTTAACTTACAATATGCTTCATAAGCCTGCATTGCTTGGCATTCTTGGTGCCATCGCCGGGATCAAGGGTTATCAAGCAAACGGTATTTTCCCCGAATATTATAAAATGTTTAAACATTTGAAAATTGGGATAGAACCCCTTGAAAGTGATAAGGGAAATTATGCGAAAGATGTAGTTAGTTATAATAATAGTACAGGATTTGCCAGTAGTGAAGAAGGTGGTAATCTTATTGTTACTGAACAAGTTTTGATAAAACCATCTTACAGATGTTTTCTGCTTTTAAATCTGGAGAATGAAAAAGAAAAATCATTATACAATAATATATTATCGTATAATGCAGAGTTTTTACCATATATGGGGAAAAATGATTTTTCAGCATGGTGGACAAATGCTTATGATTATAATTCATATGAGAAATTTGAGTTCAGTCATAATTATAAGATAGATACTGTATTCGCTAAAACAGAGGCTGTAAGTGGCTATGTTGCACGTACAATGTCTATGTTTTCTCAAGATTCTAAAGAATTTCCGTTTCTTTATTTTGAAAAACTTCCTGTAGATTTGGAAGAGAAAGATAGTGAAGGGAAATTACTTTTTCAATATTCATATGGTGATTTTGTATATTCAAACGCCTCTTTTAAATCTGAAATGGATATGAGCGAAGCAGGTGAGTTTTATAAGATTGACAATGAGCACATCATTCAATTGTTTTGAGTAATGCAAAACTTTGATATCCACTTTTTTAAGAAGCTCATTCCACTGGTAGATGACTATTTTGCTCATTTGCCTAAACCGGAACAATGTGGAAGAAATCCAGAATTGCTGACAGAACATTCTGCATTGGTGGCAGTTTATGCACAGAAAATTGTTGATGTTCATCATTTGAATGAGATTATTAAAAAACTGATAGAAAGTTCAATACCTGACAATCTGAATAATAGACAACTACTTTCCGAAACAATTGAAAATTTATTTTGGCAAGCAATTGCCTTTCATGATTTTGGTAAACTGAATCATGGATACCAGCGAACAAGGATGCGAAACGATGCGAATCTTTTAAAGGTAAAACATCCATTTCAAAATCAACATTCGGTTATTAGTGTTTACCTTTTTCTTGCCTTATTCTTTGCTGATTTTCTGAAAATGAGACTTTCAGACGAAGAGCAAATTTTTATTTGTAATGTGGCATTGTATTTAAGTTATCCTATTTACAAACATCATAGTTCGACTATTGAACAAGCTCAAGATGAGAATAATTGGTGTAATGCGGATTTATTTACGTTAAGTCCTTATTTGTCTCTATTTGATATTTCTTTAACGAACGATCAAGTTGAAAACTTTCATTCTTATTTCCTTGGAAATGCCAATTTTAGGTTTCTATTTCAACATTTTAATGAAAGTATTTTTAAAGAAGAAAATGCTTTCCCATTATATGCACTTATCAAACTTAATTATTCATTACTCACTGCGGCTGATTATTTGGCAACTGCTCATTATATGAACGATTGGAATAGTTTGCTTACGGATTTTCGCATTTTGAATAATAGCTTAAAAGAAAAAATTATTATAAATGCACAAACGAGCAAATCATACAACAGGTCGGTTTATGAGGTGATTACAGAAGGGAAAAACTTGAATCCGAATAACTACACCGAACAAAGCAATGAAAATTTGAATGTATTACGGTGTTGTATTGCAACAGAAGTTGTGGCTAATGTGAAGAAAAATGCTGAAAAAAATTTATTTTACATTGAAGCTCCCACAGGTTCTGGAAAAACCAATGTATCTATGTTGGCAGTG
This sequence comes from Bacteroidales bacterium, assembly GCA_030156305.1. Lineage (GTDB taxonomy): Bacteria > Bacteroidota > Bacteroidia > Bacteroidales > UBA12077 > UBA12077. The sequence continues at coordinate 5,438 of JASGMZ010000112.1, forward strand.
GCTGAACTGTTAAAGACAGATGAATCATTGCAAAAAATATTTTATGTATTTCCTTTTACAACCTTAATTACACAAACATACCAGTCGTTAAAAGACACGTTGGGGTTGGATGATGCTGAATTCGTAGAAGTCCACTCAAAAGCTGCAATTTCAACTGGTAACTATGAGGATGATTACTTAAATTACCTGGATAATTTATTTTTGAATTACCCTATAACACTTCTTTCACATGTTAGATTTTTTGACATAATAAAAACTAACGAGAAGGAAACCAATTATTTATTGCATCGATTAGCCAATTCAGTTGTAATTATTGATGAAATTCAATCTTATTCTCCTAAGACCTGGGATAAAATTATTTATTTCATTGTAAATTATGCGAAGTATTTCAATATGAAGTTTATCATTATGTCTGCTACGCTACCTAAGATTGGAGATCTTATTGATAGAAAAAAATTAGCTAATGATTTTGTTTACCTTATTTCAGACAAAAAAAAATATTTTCAGAATCCCAATTTCTGCAATCGTGTAAAATTTGATTATTCTTTATTAGAGCGAGAGAAGCCGAATAAAAATGATATTAAATCTTATTTGGAATGGCTTTGCGAAACGGTTTTCAATAAATCTGAAAAATATGCGATAGACAATAGCGTGTATCCAAATAGTGTATTTTCGATTGTAGAATTTATATTTAAAAAAACGGCGAGTGCGTTTTATTCGATTGCGAATAAAAATAATATCTTTTTTGACGAGATATTTTTGTTGTCAGGAACAATATTGGAGCCACGAAGAAAACAAATTATTGACAAACTCAAAGCCGAAGAAACAAGGGGTAAAAAGATTTTGCTTATTACAACTCAGGTAGTTGAGGCAGGGGTCGACATTGATATGGATTTAGGTTTTAAAGATAAATCAATTATTGATAGTGAAGAACAGTTAGCCGGTAGAATTAACCGAAATGTAAACAAATCAGAATGCACACTTTTCTTGTTTGATTGTGATGAAGAAAAAACATTGTATAAGGGGGATGATCGTTATCAAATAATGCATGAACTTGATAGTGAATATAAAACGATTTTAGAGAATAAAGATTTCGACAGATTATATCAATTGGTTATTGAAAATATAATGCGAATAAATAATACTCATTACATTGTTAACATTCAAGATTTATATGATTCAATGGCGACGTTGGATTTTAGGTGTGTAAATAATTCTTTGAAGATTATTAATAAAGAAAATGTACTCGTTTTCGTCCCTTTGGATATTGACATCTGTTTGATAAGTTCAAGTATTATGGCAATCGATCAGTTGCATATTCCTTACTCTACAACATTAAGTGGTTCAGATGTATGGGATAAATATGTAACTATAATTCAAGACCAGAATGAGGATTTCATAAAGAATAAAATCCAAATGAAAAAAATACAGTCAATCATGTCATTATTTTCATTTTCAATTTTTCCTAATAGTCGTGAATATGAAAGCATAAAAACTTATGGGTGTGAAAAATATGGGTTTCTATATTTGGAGTCATTTAGAGACATATATTCTTTTGAAAATGGTATTAATACTGAGAAATTTTCTGAATCTAACTTTCTGTAATTATGCAAGTCACAGGAACCCATATAAATTATTATTTAAATTGTCATCGTCAGCTATGGCTCTTTGCCAATGGGATCACAATGGAGTGGACATCCGATTTGGTTTATGAGGGGAAACTCTTGCATGAGATATCTTATCCCCGACGGAGTGAGAAATACCAAGAGATTGCCATTGATGGAATAAAAATTGATTTTTATGATGCAAAAAACAGGATAGTCCATGAAATCAAGAAATCAGACAAACATGAAGATGCGCATGTATGGCAGGTGAAGTATTATCTTTACGTACTGGATCAAAATGGAGTGAATGGAATTACGGGAATACTTGAATATCCCAAATTGCACAAAACGGAGGAAGTATTTCTGTCAGTTACGGACAAAGATGAGATTAACAGAATGATCACAAATATTGAAGCCATTGTGCATGCTGATCAATGTCCGGAACGTATTCGAAAATCAAGATGTAAAAACTGCAGTTATTTTGATTTTTGTTGGAGTGGGGAGGAGGCAGAATGAAAAAAACGTACTATCTTTTTAACCCGGGAAGATTACAACGTAGAGATAATACGCTGAAATTTACTCCCTACGATGAGAATGGCAATGAGCAAGAGCCTCGTTATCTGCCTGTGGAGAATATAGAAGAATTATATTGTTTTGGGAATCTGGATGCAAACTCAGCATTGTATAATTTTTTAGGAGCCCTTCAGATTCCTATCCATTTCTTCGATTATTATGAGAATTATACCGGTTCTTTTATGCCCCGGGAATCACTGATATCCGGAAAGATGCTGATCTCACAGGTTAAGGTGCAGCAAAACAAACAAAAACGTGTCGATCTTGCGCAGCGTTTGCTCGACGGCGCCGGTTATAATATGTTGAAAAACCTCAGATATTATAACAACAGAGGGAAAGACCTCGAACCGATTATCGAAACAATTGAGGCATTGATTCAAAAAATTGAGTCAACAACCGCTATCGATGAGTTGATGGGTATTGAAGGAAATATCCGTAAAAACTATTACGAAGCGTTCGAGTTGATTATTAATGATTTCAGTATGGACGGACGCAGCTATCGACCGCCCAGGAACGAAGTCAATGCCCTGATTTCTTTTGGAAATATGATGTGTTACAGTCAGTGCTTAAGATCAATACATCAAACGCAGTTGAATCCGGCAATTAGTTTCCTACATGAGCCGGGAGAAAGACGATTTTCATTATCTCTTGATGTTGCCGAAATATTTAAACCGCTTCTTGTAGACCGGGTGCTGTTTAAAGTACTGAATAAGAAAATGATTCAGGCAAATCATTTTGAGGTAAAACTGAATAGTGTGGTCTTGAAAGATGTCGGACGTAAAACATTTGTGCAGGCTTTCGAGGATCGTTTAAATGAAACCATCAAACATCGTACACTTTCCCGATCAGTTAGTTATAAGCATCTTATAAAGCTGGAATGTTATAAGCTGCAGAAACACTTGCTCGGAATGGACGAATATCAGCCTTTTAAAATGTGGTGGTAATGTATGTTATTGCTGTTTATGATGTGGGTCAGAAAAGAGTAGGGAAAATGCTAAAGCTATGCAGGCGATATTTGAATTGGATACAAAATTCAGTTTTTGAGGGAGAAATATCAGAAGTCCGGCTGATGGAATTAAAAAATAAAGCGATTGAGATAATGGATGATGAAAATGACAGTTTGATAATTTTTAAAACCCGTCAGGAGAAATGGCTCGATAAAGAAATTGTGGGGGTAGAAAGACAGAATTTAAGCAATTTTTTATAGCAATGAATCGTCGTTATTTGCAAAATCTATGGGTTTTTAGGCAAAGTTTTCATAAAATAATTTTTAAGCGCTCTTTGACATGTTGATAATAAGTAACATATGCTTAGTCGTCGTTCTGGCGGTGAAAATACATTTAATGAGAACGACGATTTTTTCAGTAAAAAAAGCTATTTTTGTGGTCAGTAACTAATTGTTTATGAAACATTTTTTTTAGGCAATTATACG
>JASGMZ010000113.1 GCA_030156305.1 Bacteroidales bacterium
GAACAATCTGTATTTCAGTATAATGCCGATTGATGTTCAATGTAATTTGCATAATTTTGGCTGCACTCGGCATAGCTCAAGCAAGCTTGGCTCTGCCCTTGTTTGCACAAAATTTTAGGAGCGGTAGCGAACTAAAATTACACACCTGCCTGCCGGCAGGCAGGATTGAACACATATCGGTATTAAATTTAAAAATATTTTTGGCGTGTGGTTAGCTCCTAAAAGAAACATTAATAACATTGCAGGCTTACAGGTTTTTAACATTCTACGGTTTGTTACTTTTTTAATTATATCCATAGTTTTTACAAAAATCGGACTTTCAAAAGAACAAATCGGTTTGTTTGAAATATCTGTATTTATGGCCAGTTTTGCTACGTTTTTTTGGGTAACCGGTTTAATTCAGTCCTTTTTATCATTATTTAGGAAAAACAAAACCTTTGGCGGGCAGCAGGATAGCAATTTTTCCAAATCCCCTGAGATTTTTAATATTTTTGTACTTCTACTGATTTTCAGTGTGATTGTTTTTTTTATTGGACTGGCTGTTCAAAACAACTTTTCGGTATTTGGTATTAAAGGAGAAGCTCCGCTTTTAACTGTTACGCTTTGGTATATTTTCTTAAGTAGCCCGGCCTGCTTAGTCGAGTACATTTATATGGTTCAAAATAAGTCGGGCAACACACTTAGCTACGCTTACATCACTTATACTTTACAATTAGTAGCCGTTCTGACTCCGGTTTTATTAGGATATAATATTGTATGGGCTTTGCGTGGATTAGTATTAGTATCTATTGTCAGAAACATTTGGTTGCTAACGTTAATTTATAATTATGCCGAAATAAAATTATCTTTTTCTTATATGAAAGAGATTCTTTATTTAGCCACCCCTTTAATTTTTAGCACACTAATTAGTGGTTCAGCACAATACATCGATGGGCTGGTAGTCTCTATACATTATTCTGCTGATGGATTTGCTATTTTCCGCTACGGAGCCAAGGAGTTACCCTTTGTGGTAATGCTTGCGGCAGGTTTAAGCTCAGCAATGCTCACCGAATTTTCCACCAAAGAAAAAGTACTTGAGTCACTTGATGTTCTAAAACGTAAGTCATTGCGAATAATGCATTCTATGTATCCGTTAACTATTGTCATGTTGTTATTCGCCAAACCTCTTTATCACTTTGTTTTTAACGAAGAATTTACCCGTAGTGCTGACGTTTTTGTGGTTTACTTATTGGCTATTGCCAGCCGCCTGATATTTCCTCACACTATTCTTATCGGATTAAAAAAAACCAGAACGATATTGTATGTTTCCATTATCGAAGTCGTAGTCAATATATTTTTAAGCCTGTGGTTTGTTAAAGTATACGGAGTAACGGGGGTAGCTGTAGCAACCATTATAACCTACTTTTTATCTAAAATTATTTTAGTAGCATACAACTACTTCAAATTAGGGATTAAACCAAAAAAATATATTCCCCTAAAATGGTATATATTCTACAGTTCCGTTTTATTGATTTTATTTATTTTAATCGACCATCAAATCATCGTAATATAATTCTAAAGACATTTTGACAGCATATATTGCACAAATATCTTAGGTATATTTTTTGATTATAAGAAAAAAACAAAAAAATAAATTTATTATGAATATAACCAGAACATCTAACCCGGTTTTATCGAAAACGGCTTTTAATACCAGGTCTTACGCAACAACCTATACCGAAACCATGACATTAAACGGAACGATTAATAAGTCGGTTGCCATGTTGTTGCTTGTTATTGTAGGAGCTCTGTATACATGGAATATGTTTTTCGGAGCAGTAAATCTCGAAGCCGGTTCGGTACTGGTTTCTAAATGGATTGCTATTGGTGGCATTGGTGGTTTTATAGCTGCCTTAATTACCATTTTTAAACGTAGCTGGGCTTATATCACGGCACCCATTTATGCGGTTTTAGAAGGTTTATTCTTAGGTGCCGTCTCGGCATTCTTCGAAGCTTCCTACCCGGGCATTGTTATCCAGGCTATTGCGCTGACTTTTGGAACAATGTTCATTTTACTCTTAGGATACCGAACAGGCTTGATTAAAGTTACTAAAAAATTCCGTGCCGGAGTAATTGCTGCTACTGGAGCTGTGGCTTTAGTTTACATTATCTCCATTATTTTCTCTTTTTTCGGAGTTAACAATTTAATTATCTATAGCAATGGCGTTTTAGGGATTGGCATCAGCCTGGTAATTGTTGGTATTGCAGCTCTTAACCTGGTTCTTGATTTTGATTTTATTGCCAAAGGGTCCGAAGCTGGTTTACCTAAATATATGGAATGGTATGCAGCATTTGGGTTAATGGTAACGCTTATATGGCTTTACATTGAGCTACTAAGGCTATTATCAAAATTTGCCGGCAGAGATTAACAACCACATACAATATTACTAATCCGGGTTAAACCCGGATTTTTTATAATGTAAACTCCACAAACCGTTTAAATACTAAATAATAGCTGATTTTATTTTAAAAATTTACGGCTTTGTTCTATTTTTACCATCCTAATAAAAAATCGTTCCTATGAGTTCATTAGAAAAATATTTCGACCTCTTTAAGAAAAATATTGTGGGTTTTAATGCAACTTACAACTCACCTTACGGTGAACAAAAAATAATTTATGCCGACTGGATTGCCAGCGGAAGGCTTTATGAACCTATTGAACGAAAAATGCTTGAACAATTTGGGCCTTACGTTGCTAATACGCATACCGAGACCAGTGAGACAGGCACTTTAATGACTCATAGTTATCATTATGCCCAAAAATTAATTAAAAAACATGTAAATGCAGGGCCTAATGATGTATTAATCCAGGCAGGATTCGGAATGACATCGGTAATCAATAAATTACAACGGATTTTAGGATTAAAAGGATGTGGCCTATTACGAAATAAGAAGTGTTTAAAAGAAATGGATCGCCCGGTTGTTTTTCTCACGCACATGGAACATCATTCTAACCAAACCTCCTGGTACGAAACCATTTGTGATGTTGTGATTATTGAACCCGATGAAAACTTACTGGTTGATCCGGAAAAACTGCGCGAGAAACTTGAAGAATATAAAGACCGCAAATTAAAAATTGGATCATTTTCAGCAGCCTCAAATGTTACCGGTGTTAAACCACCCTATTATAAATTAGCTAAATTAATGCACGAATTTGGAGGACTCTGTTTTGTTGATTTTGCAGCTTCTGCTCCTTATGTAGAAATCAATATGCATCCTAAAGATCCGATGGAGAAACTGGACGCTATTTTCTTTTCTCCGCACAAATTTTTAGGCGGGCCAGGAACAGCAGGTATCATGATCTTTGATTCGAGCTTATACAACAACAAAGCACCCGATAATCCCGGCGGAGGTACTGTGGATTGGACCAACCGTTGGGGCGAATATAAATATATAGATGATATTGAATTACGAGAAGATGGAGGGACACCTGGATTTTTGCAGGCCATAAGATCTGCTTTAACCCTTGAGCTCAAAGACAAAATTGGAGTTAAAAATATGGAACAACGAGAAAAAGAACTTATTCCAAGAGCATTTAAAGGGCTAAAGGCAATCCCCGGGGTTAAAATTCTTGCCGAAAATGTAATTGACCGAATAGGAGCACTTTCATTCTATATCGAAAATGCACATTATAACCTGGTGGTTAAATTGTTAAGCGACAGATACGGGGTACAGATGAGAGGCGGATGTGCTTGTGCCGGAACATATGGCCATTACCTGCTAAACGTCACCCATGATTATTCACGCAAAATTACCGAACTTATCAATCATGGTGATTTTTCACAAAAACCCGGTTGGATACGATGGTCCATTCATCCTACTACAAGTAACCAGGAAATCGATTATATTGTAAATGCTGTGGCGGAGATTGCCAAAAACCATCAAAAATGGAGCAAAGATTATCATTATAATAAGCATAACAATGAATTTATTCATCATAAATTTGTGGGAAAACAGAAGCATAATCTCGATAATTGGTTCGCTTTGAAATAATTTCAATAAAAAAGAGTTCTATTATTTTGTATTTTTGATAACTATAATTAATTTTGCAGACCATTAAGTTCAATTTTGTAGTTAATCGTATTGCATAATATAAAGGAGTTTTACAATGAGAAAAGGAATACATCCGGACAATTACAGGTTAGTGGTTTTTAAAGATATGTCGAATGGTGAGACTTTTATTACAAGGTCTACTGCACCATCAAGAGAAACCATTAAAATGGAAGATGGGGTTGAATATCCATTAATTAAAGTTGAAATTTCAAATACCTCTCACCCATTTTATACAGGTAAGATGAAACTTGTTGATACTGCCGGCCGTGTAGATAAGTACATGAACAAATATAAAAAGCATGTAAAAAAATAAATCATCATACACGTAAGAAAATATTGAAAGCTCCGACAATCGGAGCTTTTTTTGTTTAAATTTGTATAGAAACTTCATAAACTTTTTACCTATGAATTACATATTATTCGACGATAAAAGCTGGCAAAACTTATTACCACTTACTTTTACCAAACCTGTTTGCGAAATAAGAACAGGAATTCTTACCCTAAAAGAAAAATGGGAAAAAATGCTTCAAAGCACAGTATCCTATAAAACAGAAAAGTATCTCTCCGAAAAGTATCCCATAAAGGTTGCTACTGAAAATATACTCATCAATGGTTCGGTAATACCCAATAAAGATCTTATTGAAAAAATCCAACAACTTGACACCAATAAAGCCTTAGTTGCAGGCACGAAGATACTGGCACTAAAAATAAATAAAGATCAGCTTTCTAGTTTCAATCCTTTCTCAATAGATAATTTTGAAAAGGAAAATTTTACGTCTGAATTTATTTCTATTGAATGGCCCTGGGATATTTTTAAGCTAAATGAAATAAATATAAAAACAGATTTCGGCCTTATTACTAAAAATCGAAAATCAAAGCCATTAAGCAAATCAAATAACATTTTAGCAGAAGAAAATATTTTTATTGAAGAAGGAGCAAAAATTGAGTTTGCCACCCTAAATGCCTCAGAAGGGCCTATTTATGTCGGAAAAGATACAGAAATTATGGAAGGAAGCAACATAAGGGGGCCATTTGCTTTATGTGAACATGCCGTAGTTAAAATGGGAGCTAAAATTTATGGGCCAACAACCATTGGCCCGTATTCAAAAGTAGGCGGAGAAATTAATAACTCTGTAATTATAGGCTATTCCAATAAAGCACACGATGGATTTTTAGGAAACTCAGTAATTGGGGAATGGTGTAACCTGGGAGCCGACACGAACAATTCTAACCTTAAGAACAATTATACAGAAGTACGTTTGTGGAATTACGAAAAAGAACGGTTTATTAAAACCGGACTGCAATTCTGTGGTTTAATTATGGGCGATCATTCCAAATGCGCTATAAATACAATGTTTAATACCGGAACCGTAATTGGGGTTAACGCCAATATTTTTGGCGGTGGATTCCCTCGGAATTTTATTCCTTCCTTTTCATGGGGTGGAGCGCAAGGGTTTACTATTTATGGATTGGATAAAGCATTGGAAGTAGCCGAAAAAGTTATGGAACGCAGAAATAAAATTTTGGATGATAAAGAGAAAAAAATCCTAAACTATATCTTCGAAAAGACTTCAAAATACAGAATATATTAAATTTTTGCTGCCAAAATTTTGTATTAAAAACTTTTGGCATAGTGATTGCCAATTCTATTATCCTAATAAATTTATTATGAGTACTGACATTTTGTCTTTACCTTAAAACCATTTTAATAAAGGAAATTAGTAATTATGAGTGATAAATCAGAATTCAGAAATAAAAACATGAATATTTTCTTTGCAGGGGATATGGAGGCCGATGGAGATTTTATTCCCTTAATTTCAGATGATGAAGATGATGTGGATATGAAAAAAACTGAAATGCCCAAAGAACTGCCAATTCTACCTTTACGGAATACCGTTCTTTTCCCGGGAGTAATCTTGCCTATTACCGTAGGCAGAAAGAAATCAATAAAACTGGTTAATGATATTTATAAAGGGGATAAAATCATTGGTACGGTTGCCCAAAAAGATGCCAGAGTGAATGAACCTGAAGAGAAAGATATTTATAAAACAGGTACGGTTGCCCATATTTTAAAAGTACTTGAAATGCCCGATGGCAGCACATCTGTTATTATCCAGGGGCGCCAGCGTTTTAAAATTAATGAAATAGTTCAGGATGAGCCCTATCACAAAGCAACCGTTACATTACTTATTGATGCGCTACCCAAAGATGACAACCGGGAATTTGAAGCTATTGTGGGATCTTTAAAAGATCTTTCTTTACGAATCATTAACCTTTCGAGCCATATTCCGCCCGAAACTTCATTTGCAGTAAAAAATATCGAAAATCCGAAGTTCCTGGTTAATTTTATTTGCTCTAACAGCGATATCGAAATGAAAGAAAAGCAAAAACTCATTGAAATTGAGGACTTAAAAGAACGCTCCATTCAACTTCTTGAACTGTTAAGTAAAGAAGTACAAATGCTCGAGCTTAAAAACGATATCCAAAGCAAAGTAAAAACTGATTTAGATCGTCAACAACGAGAATACTTATTACACCAGCAAATGAAAACCATTCAGGACGAGCTGGGAGGAAGCCCTATTGACCAGGAAATTGAAGAGTTGAAAAAACGGGCTAAAAACAAAAAATGGAACAAAGAGGTAGCCGAAATTTTTAATAAGGAGCTAAAAAAAATGAACCGGTTAAATCCGGCAACCGGAGAATATTCGGTACAACTAAACTATTTACAAACATTGCTTGATTTACCCTGGAGCGAATTTACCCAGGATAACTTTGACCTTAAGCGAGCCCAAAAAATTCTCGACGAGGATCATTTTGGACTGGAAAATGTTAAAGACCGTATTTTAGAATATCTCGCTGTTTTAAAACTAAAGGGTGATTTAAAATCGCCAATTCTTTGCTTGTATGGCCCTCCGGGAGTTGGTAAAACATCGCTTGGTAAATCTATCGCTAAAGCACTGGATCGAAAATATGTAAGAATGTCGTTGGGAGGATTACACGACGAAGCAGAAATCCGTGGCCACCGAAAAACCTATATAGGAGCCATGCCTGGCCGTATTATTCAAAATATTAAAAAAGCAAAATCGGCAAACCCTGTTTTTATTCTCGATGAAATTGACAAGGTAAGTAACGATTTTCATGGCGATCCGGCTTCGGCGCTGCTCGAAGTGTTAGACCCTGAGCAAAACAGCTCTTTTCATGATAATTACCTGGAACTGGAATTTGATCTTTCCAATGTAATGTTCGTGGCAACAGCCAATACCTTATCAACCATTAGCCCTGCATTACGCGACAGAATGGAAATGATTGAGATTAGTGGTTATATTGTAGAAGAAAAGATTGAAATTGCTAAAAGACACTTAATCCCTAAACAACTTAAAGCGCATGGCGTAAAAGAATCACAAGTATCGTTTAGCAAAAATGTGCTCGAATATATCATCGAAAATCATACTCGCGAATCGGGTGTAAGAACCTTAGATAAAACCCTGGCTAAAGTTATCCGGAACATTGCCCGAAAAATTGCTTTGGAAGAAAAATTTAACAAATCACTAAGCATTAGTGATATTAAAGAAATATTAGGGCCTCCCGAATTTTCAAAAGAAAAATACCAGGGCAATGATTTTGCAGGTGTTGTTACCGGATTAGCATGGACTGCAGCTGGGGGTGAAATTTTATTTGTTGAAAGTAGCTTAAGCAAAGGAAAAGGGAAATTAACCCTTACCGGCAATTTAGGTGAAGTGATGAAAGAATCGGCTGTAATTGCTTTAGAGTATATTAAATCGCATGCCGATGAATTAGACATACCTCAATCGGCTTTCGAAAACTGGAATATACATATTCATGTGCCCGAAGGGGCCATTCCAAAAGACGGGCCGTCGGCCGGAATTACAATGGCAACATCTATTGCATCTGTTTTTACCCAACGCAAAGTGAGAAATAAAATAGCTATGACAGGCGAAATCACACTTAGGGGCAAAGTGTTGCCCGTTGGTGGTATTAAAGAAAAAATCCTGGCAGCTAAACGTGCTAATATTACCGATATTATTTTATCGGAAGAAAACAAAAAAGACATTGCCAAAATTAAAGATATTTATCTGAAAGGATTAAACTTCCATTTTGTAAAAGAAATTATGGATGTTTTAAATATTGCGCTCCTAAAAGAGAAGGTAAAAAAGCCATTAAAAATTAATGAATAACTTGACAAATAAATTTTATTCATTAAATTTATCTGTTAAATAAACAGATGTTTAATGCTTAAAATTATGAAAATGGGAGCAGGCCTTTTTTGGGGAATTTTACTTATTCTTATTGGCTTAGGAATAGTAATTCGTGTTGTGTTCAATATCGATTTCCCTCTGATAAAATTTATTATTGCCTTTTTCTTTATTTTTATTGGCATTAAAATGCTTATTGGAAACTACAATTTTTCGGTTGGTAAAGCCGATGAAGATACAACAATCTTTAGTGAAAGTAAGGTGCAAGGGCTGGATGACAATTTTAAAGAATATAGTGTAATTTTTGGAAGTACGATTATTGATTTAAGAGATGTTGATTTATCAAAAGGTTCTAAAGAAATAAAAATCAACACCATTTTTGGAAGTTCTGTGGTGAAAATTAATGAACACACACCGTTAAAAATAAAAACGGATGCAGCTTTTGCTTCGGCAAAATTACCTAATGGGCATACTGCTGCATTTGGAACAGGGCGATACGAAAATGAACTTTTCAGAAAGGATACAAACCATATTTATATTAAAGGGGATGTTGTATTCGGTAGCCTTGAAATAAAAAGCTATTGATTTATTATAAACAAACTAAGGGCTTGTAAGTAAATAACCTATACATTTTGGCTTGTTCTTTTGCCCTTTTTCTTCGTTGTAAAATCGTTAAATAGCTATGGCTATTCGCCTCATT
>JASGMZ010000114.1 GCA_030156305.1 Bacteroidales bacterium
GAAACCGAAAAGCTCGTCTACTTTATTTGAACTCCAAAATACACGCAAATTTTTGTTGAAATAATCCGATATTTGTGTTTATGAATTAATCAGGTTAGAAAAGCTCCTTCAGGAGCTTTTTTTTATTCCATCCATTTTTTGGAAAAAAGTTTAAAAATAATTCTCCTCATTAGGATATTTAACTAAAATCAGCTGTAAACTTAACAGATTCAATAAAATTTCATAAATTTATACCTTGTTATTGATAAGAATCGACAACGATTCAATAGCTTAAATTACAATATAACAACAAAAAGCTTTTCGATTTATAATTTATCATACTCAACTTATTCAACAAAACTGTGGATTATGATTACATTTATTCTTAACCATAAAATAGTTAAAACCGATAAACATCCAGGCACCAGCCTTATTGATTTTATTCGTTACGAAATGCATTTACCCGGAACCAAAATTGGTTGTCGCGAAGGCGATTGCGGTGCATGTACTGTTTTAGAAGGTACATTTTCCGATGGGAAAGTACATTATAAAAGTATTTTATCGTGTTTAACACCGTTGGGCAATGCCCAGGGAAAACATATTGTTACTATCGAAGGAATAAATTTAAAAGAGTTAACCCCTATTCAAAAAAATATGGTTAACCACTCAGCTACCCAATGTGGTTTCTGTACGCCAGGTTTTGTTATGTCTCTTACCGGGCACGGGTTATCTCACGAAAAATCGGATTATGAAAAAACACTTGCTTCAATAAGTGGGAATATTTGTCGTTGTACGGGTTATAAATCAATTGAAAAGGCAGCCAAAAACATTAATATTCTACTCGAAAACAAAGATATTCAATATCCGGTAACCTGGATGGTTAATAATAATTTCCTCCCGGCATATTTTCTACAAATTCCAGCAATGCTTAAAGATATCCATACACAAACACACTTGAATAAAGGACAAATTATTGCTGGTGGAACAGACTTAATGGTTCAAAAACCTGAAGAAATAGCCAATTCAGATATTACTTTTTTATCGCATCGTAACGATTTAAAAACCATTACCGAAGAAAAAGAAAATATCCACATTGGAGCTGCTTGTACAGCAAATGAAATCATGCAATCTAAAACTATACAAAAATATATACCAGATATTAATTCCCATTTTAAACTTATTTCATCAGCCCCGATACGGAATATGGGAACTATTGCAGGAAATTTTGTAAATGCCTCTCCTATTGGCGATTTAATCGTAATTTTTCTTGCGCTAAACGCCACTATTGTGATCAAAAAAGAGAATAAAAAAAGAATAATTCCACTTAAAAACTTCTTTTTAGATTACAAAAAGATTGATTTGCAGGAAAATGAATATATCGATACGATAAGCATTCCCATTCCTAAGCAAAATTTTAAGTTTAACTTCGAAAAAGTAAGCAAAAGAACACATTTAGACATTGCAAGTGTAAATTGTGCTCTATTTATAAAAATTAATAATGATATCATTGAAGAATGTTCTGTTTCAGCTGGTGGAATTGCTCCTATTCCAAAATTCCTGAAAGAAACATCAGCCTATTTTACAGGAAAACAGGTAACCAATGGTACCATTATTAAAGCCAGTAAAATTATGCAGAACGAAATCTCTCCCATTAGTGATATTCGAGGAAGCAAAGAGTATAAAATGCTTCTTTTACGCCAATTGCTCTTTGCTCATTTTATAAAATTATTCCCTAATACGATTTCGTTAAAAGAATTGTTAAGTTAAAGGATAAATTATGATGAAAAATATAGACTCAAAAAATCACGTTACGGGCAAATCGGTTTATGTTGATGACATCCCTGTTCAGACCGGAACATTATATGGTGCCATTTTTGGTTCACCTAAAGCACATGGAAAAATTTTAAAACTTGATTTTTCAGATGCCTTAGCAATGGAAGGCGTTGAATATATTTTTACCCATAAAGATATCCCGGGAGAAAATCAGATTGGCGGCATTATTAAAGATGAACCACTATTTGCTGAGAATGAAGTTCATTTTATGGGGCAGCCCATAGCTTTTGTGGTTGCACAAACTGAAAAAATAGCCCAAAATGCAGCAAAAAAAATAAACATTGAAATTGAAGATTGGGAAGTGATTACCGATCCCAGGGAAGCGCAGCAAAAAGGACAGTTACTTTTTCCTCCCCGAACTTTTAAAATGGGTGATATTGATAATACATGGAAAGATTGTGATTACATTTTTGAAGGAAAAGTAGAAAATGGAGGCCAGGAACATGTATATATTGAAACCCAGGGATCGTATGCATATCCTATGGATAACGGAAGCATTAAAATTCATTCATCGACCCAGGGAGCCACTGTAGTTCAGAAAATTGCTGCACGTATTTTAGACATCAAAATGCACCGTATAGAAGTTGATGTGGCACGGTTAGGAGGAGCATTTGGAGGAAAAGAAGACCAGGCCACAGCCTATGCCTGTATGGCTGCACTTGCATCATTCCATCTGCAAAAACCAATAAAAATATCACTTCCCCGGCACGATGATATGATGATGACCGGGAAAAGACATCCTTACAGTTCTGATTTTAAAATTGGCTTATCAAAAGATTACAAAATTCTTGCTTTTCAGGCTACTATGTATCAAAATGGGGGTGCAGCCAGCGACTTATCTCCTGCCATCTTAGAACGAACTCTTTTTCACTCAACAAACACTTATTTTATTCCTAATACAAAAGTTACTGTTTACAGCTGTAAAACAAATTTACCCCCTAATACCGCTTTTCGCGGATTTGGTGGCCCTCAGGGAATGTTTCTTATCGAATCAGCCATTGCAAAAGCAGCCTGCGAATTAAATATCTCAAAACAAATCATTCAGGAAAAAAACTTTTTGCAAGAAAATGATTTGTTCCAATATGGACAAGTGGCAAAAAATGTAAATGTTAAAAAAAGTTTTGAAACAGCAGACAAAATTTATCATCTTAAAAAAATTGAACAAGAAATTAATGCTTTTAATGCTCAACATCAAAACTATAAAAAAGGAATGGCTATCATGCCCATTTGTTTTGGTATTTCATTTACTAAAACGCCAATGAATCAGGCCCGGGCACTTGTACATATCTATCAAGACGGCAGTGTGGGAATTAGTACCGGTGCGGTTGAAATGGGACAGGGTGTTAATACAAAAATGATTCAGGTGGCTGCCAAAATTTTTTCAATAAATTCCAACCGGATAAAAATTGAATCGACCAATACCACACGTGTAGCAAACACATCCCCTACAGCAGCAAGCTCTGGCGCAGATTTAAATGGAAATGCTTTACGTATTGCATGTAACGGTTTGTTGGAAAGATTAAAACAAACTGCAGCTAAAATGCTGTCTTGTAAGTCAAAAGATATCTCCATACAAGATGAAACCATTTTTCAGAAGGATAAAAAAACATATATTCTTTGGGAACAACTCATCGAAACTGCTTTTTTAAATCGGGTTAGCTTAACCGAAAATGGTCATTATGCAACACCGGTAATTTATTTTGATAAGTCCAAAGAAAAAGGCCATCCTTTTGCTTATCATGTATATGGAACAGCCTTTATTACCGTAACCTTAGACTGCATTCGCGGAACTTACGAATTTGATGATGTTAAAATTGTGCATGACTTTGGAAATAGTATGAATACAATTATCGACAACGGACAGGTAGAAGGCGCAGTGGTTCAGGGCATTGGATGGATGGCCATGGAAGAGTTATCGTACGCAAAAAATGGGAAACTGTTATCCAATAGTTTATCAACTTATAAAATACCCGATATTTATTCTGTTCCTAAAAATATCGAAATTAATCCACTTAAGACCGAAGGGCCTGAAGTTGCTATTTTGCGGTCAAAAGCTATTGGCGAACCACCATTGATGTACGGAATAGGTGCTTACTTCGCAATAGCAGATGCCATAAAAGCATTCAATTCAAATTATAAAATTGATTTTAATGCACCGTTTACACCCGAAAAAGTTTTAATGCGGTTATACCAAAAATAAATCATTTTTTACATCTTTGATGCCCAATACAAAATCAATGAATCGTAATATTATAAATGAAAAATGGCTAAAAGCTTCAATTATAGGAACTTTTTGGGCTGCTTCAGAGATTGTTTTAGGTAGTTTCTTACATAATTTAAAAATTCCTTTTAGTGGCAACATTTTAACTGCCATAGGAATTATTCTTTTAATTTCGATTAGTTATAACTGGAAAGAAAAAGGGTTATTTTGGCGTGCCGGGTTAATTTGTGCCATTATGAAAACCTTATCGCCGAGTGCCGTTATTTTTGGGCCGATGATTGCTATTTTCAGTCAGGGTATATTACTTGAGACTTTCACTCGTATTTTTGGACGCTCCATCGCCGGATATGTGCTTGGGGCTATCTTTGCCATGACATGGAATCTTTTCCAGAAAATTACAAACTACATAATTTTTTACGGATACAACATTATTGAAATTTATAAAAGTCTTATACAATATGCACAAGATCAACTTAACCTTTATTTTGAAACATTATGGCTTCCCATATTAATTCTTCTAACACTCTATGGTTTATTTGGTTTAGTGGCTGCTGTATTAGGCATAAAAGCAGGGCGTATCATAAAAGCAAATAAAAATTTAAAGGGGCCTCAACATTTCGATCCAGCCAATCGAAAGTTTGAAACGAAAAATCCTAATTTTAATTATTCGATTTACTGGCTGTTTATCAATCTAATATTAATGGCCACCGGGCTTCTATTAATAAATTATACCGAATGGCCTGTGTGGAGCCTTTCTATTATTGCTATTGTTAGCATCTGGTTAATCAGATATAAAAGGGCATTGCGCAAACTCACCCAATCAAAATTCTGGATTTACTTTTTCCTTATAACCATGGTAGCTGCTTTTGTCTTTACTAAAATTCAATCAAACAGCTTGCAAAGTGGTTTATTAATCGGTTTACAAATGAATTTCAGGGCGATCATCATCATTATTGGATTTTCGGTATTAGGAACCGAGTTGTACAATCCTAAAATCCGTAGTTTCTTTTTAAAATCATCCTTTAAACAATTGCCAATGGCCCTAGAACTGGCATTTAACAGTCTTCCGGAAACCATTTCTTCAATGCCTGATGTCAAAATCATACTAAGGAAACCAATAACCATACTTAACCAAATGGTAACACAAGCAGAATGGAAGTTAGCCGAAGTAAAAGAACAAATGAATTTTACACAGAAAGTATTTATCGTTACGGGTAGCATCGGACAGGGTAAAACAACTTTTATTCAAAAAATCATTGAAAATTTTCAATCAAAAGGGATAACGTTAGGTGGAATTTATTCACCCAGGGTTATGCAAGGAAAAACAACCGTAGGATACGACATAATCGACATAAATACCAACGAAAGAGAAACTTTTTTACGACAAAATTATACGGAAAATAATTTAAAAATAGGCCGGTTCAATATTAATCTGCAAGGATTACAAAAAGGGATTAAAGCAATAAAAAAATCAAGTAATACTAATATACAAATTGTTATAATTGATGAAGTAGGTGTGTTAGAATTAGAAAATAACGGTTGGGCTAAAAATATCGAAGAGCTAATACGTAATTCTCAAAACCACGTTTTATTAGTCATCCGTGATAGTTTTGTAGAAAAGGTTATCGAAAAATGGGAAATTAAAAATTACCAGGTTTTTGATATTAAAGAAAAAGATTTTACAAGTATTAGTAATACTATTCATCAAACGATTATTCAATCCAATTAAAATACTTTCTATAATCAACCATGGTATTAATATTAACTAAAACCCTTTCATCCAACACTTTAACCTTTTTAGTGTAATATTGATTTAGAAATTTTTTCAAATGAATTTGATTTTCTACTTCATTCTTTAAATCAGTTACCACATTTTCGGATAGTAAAAATGGATGTCCTCCTCTCCTATTAAATGCTGGATAGATATAATCGTACTTACCTGCATTTTGCTTTAAGGCCATTAACACTTCAGGATTAACAAAGGGGTTATCTACATTATGAACAAAAATCTTTATTTTTTTACTTAATGCCTGTACTCCTTTTTTCAAGGAATAAAACCTGTGCCATTCAGGATGCTCATTAACAACAAATTGTATTTTTTTATCAAATGGCATTTTTTGTTTTTGCAGATATTGATAATTTGCAACATTAACCACAACAATTACTTCAGTACATCCAAACTTTTCATACTCCTCGGTAATATGTTCAATAAAAGTTTGAGTATCGCTATATTTTAAAGCAAATTTTGGGAAACCCATCCTGGAAGAATTTCCGGCAGCTAGTATAATAGCAGAAAAATCTTTTTTTATTTTGCTCTTTTGTTGCATAAATTTTCTAAATTCAATCATAAATATAGCAGAAATTTAACAATATGGGTTGATTTACGTAAATTTGTTAAAATACATTATTGATATAAACAAGGATAAAACTATGGCTAATCACTTTTCTCCTATCACAATAAAACATCTTTTACAGATTATTCTTAATGAATATGAATCAGAAAAAAGTATTTTCGGAATTCCAGAAGAACTTTTTTTTAATCCTGTAGAAAATTCACAATTTCAAACTTCCCAGTTTAATCAACAGATTAACACTCCAATTGGTGTAGCAGCAGGCCCGCATACTCAAATGGCACAAAATATTGTAGCAGCCTGGTTAATGGGTGCACGGTATATTGAACTAAAAACGATACAAACACTGGATGAATTAGATATTGCAAAACCCTGTATCGATATGCAGGATGAAGGATATAATTGCGAATGGTCGCAGGAACTTAAAATTAAAGAGAGTTTTCATGAATATCTAAATGCATGGATAATCATTCATATTCTAAATCATAAATTTGGATGGAAATCCGATATGGATACCATCTTTAATATGAGCGTTGGTTACAACATGGAAGGAATATTAAAAGATAATGTTCAGTGGTTTTTCAAAAAAATGAATAATTGCTCCTATGAATTAGATGAAAAAAAAGATCAATTAAAAAGCATTTATCCAGCAATTGATGCTATTAAAATACCATCACAACTATCAAATAATATTACTTTATCTACCATGCATGGCTGCCCGGCGAATGAAATTGAAGAAATTGCATCCTATTTATTAACCGAAAAAAAACTACATACTTTTGTTAAGTTAAATCCTACCTTATTAGGTGCTAAAGAGTTAAGAGCAATTCTTAACGAAAAACTTAAGTTCAAATCCGTTATTCCGGATATTGCTTTCGAACACGATCTAAAATATGATGACGCCGTAAAAATCATTCAATCCCTTACAAATACTGCTCAACAAGAAAAATTAACTTTTGGTTTAAAATTGACGAATACCTTAGAAACCAAAAACTTTAAATCTGTTTTTGCAGATGATGTGGAGATGATGTACATGAGTGGACGTGCTTTACATCCTGTTTCAATTCATGTAGCTCAAAAACTTCAAAACCAGTTTAGCGGAACATTACAACTCTCCTTTTCGGGAGGAGCTCATGCTTTTAATGTATCGGAGGTTTTATCCTGCGGTTTTAAAACGGTAACTGTTTCTACTGATTTACTGAAACCTGGCGGTTATATGCGTTTAAAACAATATTTCGATGAATTGGATTCTATAAATCTCCATTCGATTACCAAAGAAACAGCATTAAAAAATTTAAACCATTATGCGGATAAAGTATTAGAATCAGATTTTTATCAGCGAAAAACCATTCACGAACCCTCTATTAAAACAGAACGGCCGCTCAGTTATTTTGATTGTATTTCGGCACCTTGCAAAGATAGCTGTGCTACCCGTCAGGATATTCCAGATTATATGTATTATACTGCCAACGAGCAGTTCGACAAAGCCTATGAGGTAATTTTAAAAACCAATCCCTTTCCGTCTATTACCGGAATGGTTTGCGACCATTTATGTCAAAACAAATGTACACGAATCAATTATGACGATGCGCTTTTAATTAGGGAAGTAAAGCGTTTTATCTCTGAACAAGATGAAATAAAACAATCCCCAATTCCAAATAATGGCATAAAAGCAGGGATTATTGGAGCAGGCCCATCAGGATTATCATGTGCTTATTACCTGGCTTTAGCAGGATTTTCGGTAGAAGTTTTCGATGCACATTCAAAAGCAGGTGGAATGGTTCAGTATGCTATTCCCGGATTCAGATTAACCGATGAAGCCATCGAAAAAGATTTTAAACGAGTAACTGATTTGGGAGTAAAAATTCATTATAATACAAAAATTGATGCTACTAAATTTAACCAGCTTAAAGAACAGTACAATTATATTTATATAGCCGTTGGAGCCCAACGGTCAACACCTTTTCAATTAGAAGGAATTGAATCAGAAGGCGTATTAGATTCATTACACTTTTTAATGCAAGCAAAAAATGGTAAAAAAACAGGAATTGGCCAGAACGTAGTGATTATTGGCGGAGGAAATACGGCAATGGATTCAGCCCGTACTGCTTTTCGGTTAGTGGGCAAAAATGGAAAAGTAACCATTGTATATCGCAGGACCATAAATGAAATGCCGGCTGACCAGGGTGAAATAAAAGCTGTTATAGATGAAGGAATGGATATTATAGAATTAACTGGCCCCGAATCCGTAATAAAAGAAAATGGAAAAGTAAAAGCACTACTTTGCAGTAAGATGGAGTTAAAAGAAGCTGATGATTCCGGAAGGCCTAAACCAGTTAAAATAAAAAATTCCGAATTTGAAATTCCTTGCGATACGATTATTCCGGCTGTAGGCCAGAGTTTGGATATAGGTTTTGTGGATGAAAAATTAGTACAATCAAAACCAGAGAATTACCAAACCCAATTTAATAATGTATTCATTGGAGGAGATGCTTTACGCGGCGGAGCCACAGCCATCAAAGCAATTGGAGATGGAAGAAAGATAGCGGAAAAAAT
>JASGMZ010000115.1 GCA_030156305.1 Bacteroidales bacterium
GAATGGTTTTACCACAATAAATGCGAGCAGGTAGATTGTTAAAAAAACAATCATCATTAAAAAATGGAAAAACTTAATGATTACACCATTCATAGTTAAAGAGAATATTTTTTAAAAATAAGTAAATCTCGAAAGAAAAACAAAAAGCCGGAAAAATCCGGCTTTCAGTAAAATTATAGCTTAAATTTATTCATCCGTTTATATTTTTAATTTTCAAAGGACGGATGGAGCTCGCCATGACATGATGAGTTACATTTGGGGTACAAACAATTCTTGCTTTATTTTAATCATTGTCGTGTGTGTCAAAAATTTTGTCATGGCTCGGTTCATCATCTTTTAGCCATTTGTCGAGCCAGCTAAAAAATTCGCGCTGCCACAATATACCATTCTGCGGACGGAGTACCCAGTGATTCTCGTTAGGGAAAAATAAAAATTTACTGGGTATACCTCTAAGTTGTGCTGCATTAAAGGCACTCATTCCCTGGGTATAAGCAATGCGAAAATCCTTTTCGCCGTGAACTACCATAATAGGGGTATCCCATTGGTCAACAAATTTGTGTGGCGAGTTATCATATGTTTTTTTGTTGGATTTATCCCAGTAAGGCCCTCCATAATCCCAGTTCACAAAGAACATCTCTTCGGTTTCGAGGTACATGGCTTCGAAGTTAAATATTCCATCGTGTGCAATAAATGCATCGAAACGGCCATCGTGATTTCCTGCAATCCAGAATACTGAAAAACCACCATAGCTAGCCCCTACAGCTCCCAGGTTGTGTTCGTCAACAAAAGGTTCTTTGGCTAAGGCATCAATAGCGCTGAAATAATCTTTCATATTTTGTCCGCCATAGTCGCCTGAGATTTGCTCGTTCCATTCCTGTCCAAACGATGGTAGTCCTCGTCGGTTGGGTGCAACAATAATATAATCGTTAGCAGCCATCATCTGAAAATTCCATCGATACGAGAAAAACTGGCTTACCGAACTTTGCGGGCCACCCTGGCAGTATAACAAAGTTGGATATTTTTTCTCGGGATCAAAATTAGGCGGATAAATTACCCATACCAACATATCTTTATTGTCGGTAGTCTTAATCCATCGTTCTTCCACATTGCCAAATTTTAGCTGGCCGAGGAGATTCTTATTTATAAAAGAAAGTTGGTTTTCTTCTCCTGTTTCAGGGTTAATGGCAAAAATTTCGGTAGGCATCGACATGCTCTGTTTGGTTCCAATCAGCCTCTCTTTACCAGGTATTACAGATAGATAGTTATGTATACCTTCGGTAATTTGTTTTATCTCTCCATTATCAATATTCAGGTTATAAATCTGGAATCGTGCATGATAGTCGCTGGTAAAGTAGATGGATTTACTGTTATCGGCCCAAACAAGGCTATGTACATTTTGGTCGAAATTAGCGGTGTAATCTTTGCGTTCGCCGGTTGCAAAATCTAAAATAAATAAACGATTTTGGTCAGCTTCATATCCGTCTCTTTCCATGCTTTCCCAGGCAATCATTTCGCCATTAGGCGAATAAACCGGATTTTGGTCATATCCCATCAATCCGCCGGTTAGATTAATCGTTTTCTTTGTATCCAAATCATAAACGTAAATTTCAGAATTGGTAGAAAGGGCATATTTTTTACCTGTCATCTTTTTGCAGGTATAAGCTACCTTTTTGCTATCCGGGCTCCAGTTAATTTGTTCCATCCCTCCAAAGGGCTCCATGGGCGAGTCATAACGTTCGCCTTCCATAATATCTGTTGCATTTGTGATGGATGTCCCGTCATAGTCGGCAACAAAAATATGACTGTAAGTATAATCGTGCCATTTGTCCCAGTGGCGGTACATTAAATCGGTTTCAATCCTTGCTTCTGCTTTTGGCAGGTCGGGATATAAATCATTTACGGTTTGGTCGAGTTTTACATCTTTAATAAAAACAATCTTTTGCTGATCGGGTGAATATTTAAAGCCATTGATTCCTGCTTCAATAGAGGAAATTTGTTCACGGTTTGTTCCGTCAGGGTTCATTTCCCAAAGCTGTAAGCTCCCATCTTCAGTACTCAAAAAACCTATCTTTTTACCGTCGGGCCGCCACTGAAGGGAATATTCGCCAGTTTTAGTATTGGTAATATTTGTGGCTTCGCCACCTTCGGCAGGTATAGTAAATATCTCGCTATTGCCGCTGTTTTGGTCTATATCATAAAAGGAAACGCCAAAAGCAATGGTTTTTTGATTGGGGGATAACTGAACACTACCCACTCGTCCAAACGACCATAAAACTTCAGGAGTCATTATTTCGGATGAAAGTTGAAGTGTATCTACCGGATTCCCGATTTTTGTTTTTACAGTTTTTTCATTAGAGCAGGAAATGATCAGTGTTATTAGGATTAATCCTGCAGTTAATTTTAATTTATGCATGATGTTTTAATTATATGGTTTATTTTTCAATGGTTTTTACAAAAGATTCTTTAATCTTATTTTCTAACTCATCGGCTAGTTCAGGATTATCTTTAAGGAGTTGTTTAACTGCTTCGCGCCCCTGTCCCAGTTTTGTTTCTCCATAGCTAAACCATGAACCACTTTTTTTCACAATATTTTGTTCAACACTAAGGTCAACAATTTCACCTACTTTTGAAATTCCTTCACCGTAAACAATATCAAACTCGGCTTTTTTAAAGGGTGGTGCCAGTTTATTTTTAACAATTTTAACACGGGTTCTGTTTCCCGAAACATCATCACCCTCTTTGATCTGGCCTATTTTTCGGATATCTATACGTACAGTAGCATAAAATTTAAGGGCATTACCACCGGTTGTGGTTTCCGGGTTACCAAACATAACGCCAATTTTCTCACGCAGTTGGTTAATAAATATACAGCAGGTATTGGTTCGGTTTATATTGGCTGTAAGTTTTCGTAATGCTTGTGACATAAGGCGTGCCTGAAGCCCCATTCTTGAGTCACCCATTTCACCTTCAATTTCTGCTTTTGGCGTAAGAGCAGCTACCGAGTCAATTACAATAACATCAATGGCTCCTGAGCGAATCAGGTGATCGGTTATTTCTAAGGCCTGTTCTCCATTGTCGGGTTGTGAGATTAAAAGATTTTCTACATCTACTCCTAACTTTTCGGCATAAAAACGGTCAAATGCATGCTCTGCATCAATAATGGCAGCAATACCGCCTTTTTTTTGTGCTTCGGCAACAGCATGTATAGCCAGTGTTGTTTTACCCGAGGATTCAGGCCCGTAAATTTCAATTACCCTGCCACGCGGAAATCCGCCTACACCCAAAGCCATGTCAAGAGATATCGATCCTGTAGAAATGGATGGTACATCAGCAATCGCTTTGTCGCCCATTTTCATGATGGCACCTTTGCCAAAATCTTTATCAATTTTGTCTAAGGTTAATTGTAGCGCTTTTAGTTTTTCCTTATTAATATCCGTCTCTTTTTTTTCTTTTGTCATAATATATTTCTTTCTTAATTAAATGTTTAACGATGTAAATATTTGGTTGGTGTGGTCTTTGGTTTTTACTTTTTCAAAAATTTTTTCTATCGTCTGATCTTCAGCGATAATGTAAGTTTTTCGCAGAACACCTTTATATGTTTTTCCATACATTTTTTTCTCTCCCCAGGCATTGTATTGATTTAAGATCTTTTTGTCGGGATCTGATATTAATCTAAAAGGTAAATCGTGTTTGTCGATAAATTTTTGATGAGAAATTTCATCATCCGGACTTACCCCAATAACATCCATCCCTTTATTTAAAAAGTCACTATAGTTATCACGTAAATTACATGCCTCGCTGGTACAGCCAGGTGTATTATCTTTGGGATAAAAGTAAAGGACAAGTTTTTTTCCTTTATACTGATCTAAATTTATTTCTTCGCCATTTTGATCAATACCTTTAAACTTTGGAGCTTTATCTCCTTCTTTCAATATTGCCATAACTATGCTGTTTATGATTTGTAAAATTAAAAAATAACATGAATAACATCATCATGTTTAATCGGATTGTTTTGATTTTTTATGAATTTTATTTACACTTTCAATTTACTATATTTTAAAAAATTAAAAAAGTAAATGATGTTTTTCTTTTACCCCAAGGGCAGGAATATTAAATTTGTACTAATTTAACTTATACGGTGTAAAATAATGATGATTAAATGCAGGGTATATTGTTTTACTTTAAGTTTTATTTTGTTTGTTTTTACGTTAGATGCGCAAGCACAAAATGGCTCTTCTGAATTAAATGAATTAAAAACGGCATATATTAATGTAAAGCAGGGTAATTATTCCGATGCTTATGCTTATTTCAAACAAATGCTTGAAATGTATCCCAAAGATCCTACGTATAATTATTATGCCGGAATTTGTTTATTATATATTGATCATAATGCAGAAAAAGCACTTCGTGCATTAAGATATGCATCAACACAGGATGTTCCCGATGATGTATATTTTTATTTAGGATTAGCATATCATCGAAATTATCAATTTAACGAAGCGTTAGAAAATTATTCCTGGTTTCAAGAAAGAGCCACCAAAAAACAGATTAATGATTATAACTTGGATAACTATATCTCTATGGCTCAAAATGGGTTGTATTTAATTAAATATGGGAGAAATCTTTCCGTATACAGCCGGGAAAATATTGCAAAAGATACGTTTTATAAACAATATCAATTTAATGATTTGGATGGAAAGTTTATAGACAGGGATGTATTTTTTGATTTGGAAAAAGATTCTTTAGCTGAAAATACGGTGCTTTTTGTACCCAACGAACTGGAACGAAATGAAGTGTTATATTTTGCCGCTAAACATAATATCCGTGGCGATTACGACATTTACCGGATTACAAAATTGTCGGATACAAGCTGGAGTAAGCCCATAAATTTGGGTGAGGTTATTAATACTCCGTTTGATGAAAATTATCCATTTATACATTCCGACGGATCGACTTTATATTTTGCTTCGAAAGGGCATTACAGCATGGGAGGGTATGATATATATAAAAGCTCATGGGACTGGGACCGCCAAGTATGGAGCGAACCGGAGAATCTTGGATTTCCCATAAATTCACCTTTCGATGATATATTGTTCGTCCCATCAGCCAATAATAAGCTGGCAATGCTGAGCTCTAACAGAAACTGCAAAATGAATGAATATATGGCCTATAAATTTGACCCTGATTATTACTCGCCTTATATCGAATTAAGTAGCCACGAAATGATTAAAGAGATGGCCGCTTTGAAGGTAAATGCCACCCTTGATTCCAGAGAAGGACATAAATCAAAAATTGCGGAAAGCAAAAAAACAGAATCATTTATCAAACCATCGCTTGAAAAAGATTTTTTGTATAAAGCGGAATACGACAGTTTAATGAACTTAGCACTGACTTATCAACTGAAGGCCGACTCGCTCCGATGGATAATTGATGATAAGCGAAAACAGTTTGATCATACTCCCGACGGGCAAAGCAGAGCGAAGTTATCGAATCAAATTATTGCCCTGGAACAGCAGGTTTATGTAACCCAAAAAAGTGCCGATAAGTGTTATCAGCGAGTTCGTGAGATTGAACAGCAAAATATGGCTTCGGAAAATATAACCTACGGATTTTCAGGAGACGATCGTCGTGAGAAAGAAATCGATCAACCGAATCAAAACAATATAAAAAAGAAAAGGCAACATTTGGATGTTGCATTTGCACAAGACTCGTTGCACAAAATTCAATTTTATGCTGATAGAACCGAAGAAGCAGAAGAACCTTCGAGTGCATTTGGATTGAACATTAAATCTCCATCCCGATATAACGCTGCAAATCCTATACCCGTTAATGAGCAATTACCTGAGGGAATTGTATATATGATTCAGTTGGGAGCCTTTAGCTCAGCTAAGAATCCGGCTGTTTTTAAAG
Source organism: Bacteroidales bacterium (assembly GCA_030156305.1). Lineage (GTDB taxonomy): Bacteria > Bacteroidota > Bacteroidia > Bacteroidales > UBA12077 > UBA12077. The sequence goes on from JASGMZ010000115.1 coordinate 5,911, forward strand.
GGTTAGAACCCTTATCAGCTATTAAAAAGACAAATAGTAATATCCTAAAATATTATGCCGGAAAATTCAGAACCATTCGTGAAGCCGAAAAAAATCTTCCACAAGTAAAAGCCAAAGGCTTTTCTGATGCCTATATTGTTGCTTTTCACAATGGTAAAATTATTCCGGTAAATAAGGCGGTAACATTAGAGGTTAAAAGCACTGGAAATAATTATTCAACTCCAATGAAAGCGCAAGTAAAAGAAGATGAACCTGAAAATATTGATAATCTTACGATTATTTACACAGTAAATTTGATATTAACCGATGCCGATTCAATATTTATTGATAAAATAAAAGCACTTATCCCTGAAACCAAAGATTTATATTTAGAGAAGCAAGTTAACCGGCACAAAGTTACCATTAAATCATTTACTGATTTTAAGGAAGTTTTTGCATTAAAAAATAAAATTGAATCCATTGTGAATGAGGAAGTTGAGGTGTATGCTTATTTTGCCGAACATCAAATTCCTTTAGATCAAGCCGTAAAAATGACTGAATAACATAAAAATTTAATATCTTTATATTGTTTTAAAATTGTATCTTAGTCTTTTTTAATTAAGGAACTATGGGAAGCAGAAAAAAAACCGAAAAACATCAAAAGTTTGAAATTAATGAGAATTCCAAAAGGGATTTTTCGTTAATTTTACATAATGATGATGTTCACGATTTTGATTTTGTAATTAATTCGCTTATCGATGTTTGTAATCACGATTCGGTTCAAGCCGAACAGTGTACTTTTTTGGTGCATTATAAAGGAAAATGTGAAGTAAAAAAAGGGAAATACAGTCATTTAAAAAAAATGTATGATCAATTACAAAACAAAGGTTTAATTGTATCAATAGATTAATATGTCATTAACAGCTATCATATTTTTAATCGTGTTGGGAATTATTTTATTCTTTATTGAGTTTTTAATTGTTCCCGGTGTTACCATTGCCGGAATTGCCGGAGCTATTTTAATTTTTATAGGCATTTATTTTGGATATAAAGAATACGGAACGCCAACAGGCCATTATATCCTTTTAGCAACAGCAGGAGTTTCTATTTTTTCTGTCGTATTTATGCTACGTGCAGGGACCTGGGAAAAGCTAATGCTTAACTCAAAGATTGAAAGTAAGTCAAGCTCATCGCTTGATAATGAGGTAAATATTGGAGATGTGGGCGAAACGGTAACCCGTCTTAATCCTTATGGGAAAGTGTTTTTAAACGAAAAATATTACGAAGCAAAATCATCAGGTTCATATATTGATCCTAAGACAAAAATAGAAGTGAAAAAAATTGAACGATCATATATTATTGTAAAACCCTTAAATTAAAATATTATGAATATTTGGCCTATTGTAGCAATAATTATTGGAATCATTGTATTACTTTATTTGTTTTTATATTTAATCCCCATTGGATTATGGTTCCAGGCACTGGTTTCCGGTGTAAGAATATCTTTACTTCAACTTATTTTTATGCGGTGGCGTAAAGTTCCACCCTCAATTATTGTACGAGCCATGATTGAAGGAACAAAAGCTGGTATCAACTTAAACAGGAATGATTTAGAGGCGCATTATCTGGCCGGCGGCCGCGTACCTGATGTAGTTCATGCACTGGTATCTGCCGAAAAAGCAAATATTGACCTGCCTTTTAATATGGCTACAGCTATTGATTTAGCTGGGCGTGATGTTTTAGAAGCGGTACAAATGTCGGTAAATCCTAAAGTTATTGATACCCCTCCGGTAACTGCCGTAGCAAAAGACGGTATCCAGCTCATCTGTAAAGCCAGGGTAACCGTTCGTGCCAATATTAAACAATTGGTTGGTGGTGCAGGTGAAGATACTGTTTTAGCCCGTGTAGGTGAAGGGTGTGTGTCATCCATCGGTTCGGCCGCATCACATAAAGCTGTTTTGGAAAATCCTGATTCTATTTCAAGAGTAGTACTGGAGAAAGGGCTTGATTCAGGTACAGCCTTCGAGATTCTTTCCATTGATATTGCCGATATTGATATTGGTAAAAATATTGGTGCGGTATTACAAATGGATCAGGCCAATGCCGATAAAAATATTGCACAGGCAAAAGCTGAGGAACGACGTGCAATGGCTGTTGCATTAGAGCAAGAGATGAAAGCTAAAGCACAAGAAGCCCGTGCGAAAGTAATTGAAGCCGAAGTGCAGGTTCCGTTAGCCATGGCAGAAGCTTTCAGGCAAGGAAATTTGGGTGTGATGGATTATTATAAGTTTAAAAATATCGATGCCGATACAAAAATGAGAGATTCTATATCAAAACCGAAAAATAAAAGGAAAGACGATTAATAGTTGATAAAAAGATTGTCTTTTAAGGCAATCTTTTTTTTATGTTTTTTTTGGGATTATGGATCAATTTTATACTTTTGTGCAACTTATTGGAGAGGTGGGAGAGTGGCTTAATCCACCAGTTTGCTAAACTGGCGTACCCGATTAGGGTACCGGGGGTTCGAATCCCCCTCTCTCCGCAAAAAGGTAGTTCAACGATGAACTGCCTTTTGTATTTCTATCGTTTTGTAGAATTGGATGAGAACCGAAGGGATAGCCGGGGTTCGAACAAAACGAACGGAGTGAGTGTTCTCATGAGCGAAGCGAATAATCCCCCTCTCTCCGCAAAAGAATAATGATCCCGCTATAAGCGGGATTTTTTATTTTATAGCTGTTCAAAACAAATTTATTTGTAATTAGTGCATCTTAGAAAACACCAGTTTTTTTAGTGGCGTAATAAAAAACGTCAAGAACAAGGCTTGCGAATAATTGACAGCCAGGAGTTTACTGACGTAAATGACTAATTGCCAATGCGAGCGTAACGCAGTTATTGACGTTTTCTTATAGCCACTAAATAGTTAAGAAAAATTAAAGGAAGTATAAAAATTTACCTTATGAATAAGGAGTTTGATTTTGTAAATCAATACAGGTTTTTTACCTTTGACCGCAT
>JASGMZ010000003.1 GCA_030156305.1 Bacteroidales bacterium
ATTATATTTAGCTTTTCGGGATGCAAATCTTGAAGATCTTATTGAAGATTTAAAAAAAGCTAATTATTTTTGGATCATCCTTTCACTCTTTTTCGCTTTCATTGCTTATGCCAGCCGGGCTTACCGTTGGCGTTTATTAATTGAACCCTTAAATTATAAACCCTCTTTTAAAAATGTTTTTCATGCATTAATGTTTGGCTATTTTGCTAATCTGGCATTTCCACGTATTGGTGAGATTAGCCGCTGTGCTGCGTTAACCAAATCCGACAAAATACCAATGGACTCCCTTATTGGTACTGTTTTAATAGAACGGGCAATAGATGTGGTTGTGCTTTTGATTTTACTGTTCGTTATTTTTGTTGCTAAGATTGAGTCCTTTGGATTATTTATTAAAGAGAATGTTTTTATTCCTCTTTCTCAAAAAGTTATACATACCATTGACTTTTCCATTTATTACTGGATAGGTATTATTGTTTTGCTTGGAGTATCAGTTTTTTTAATTTATTTTTTTCGGAAAAAATTTAAACGCGTTAAAATTGTTATTAAAATTCGCAAACTAATCCGAGGGGTTGTTTCCGGGGTTAAAACAGTAAACAAGATGAGAAGCCGGCCGGTATTTTTGCTGCATACCGTGATTATTTGGGTAATGTATTTTTTAATGACTTATGTTGCTGTTTTTTCAATTCCTGCAACTCAAAGTTTAACCCCTATTGATGGTTTATTTTTACTTGTGATTGGAGGGCTGGGTATGTCTGCCCCTGTTCAGGGAGGGATTGGTGCTTTTCATTGGATCATTTCATCAGGGCTTACATTATATGGTATTTCAAAAACAGATGGGTTGGTGTTAGCAACAATACTTCATGAATCGCAGGTTGTGATGGTGTTGGTATTAGGAATTATTGCTGTTATTACCTTATTTTTGATTCCTCGCTCTAAAAGCAAAAATAATCGTTAACTTTACGGAAAAAATAATAGGATGGATATGGATAAATTAGCGGTTATTCAATCTAAAATTATTGATATTGATCAACTCGGTTCGAGGTTAGCTTACTGGAATTTTAAAAATCAAAAAATTGTATTTACCAATGGATGTTTTGATATACTACACCGTGGGCATGTAGAATATCTGGCTCAGGCTGCCAATTTCGGAGATATCTTAATAATCGGGCTAAACACCGATGATTCGGTTAGGAAACTTAAAGGAGATTCACGTCCTGTGCAGGATCAATATGCAAGAGCCCTGCTTTTAGCATCATTACATTTTGTAAATGCAGTTATTTATTTTGATGAAGATACACCGTATGAGCTCATCAAAAGAGTACAACCCGATATTTTAATTAAGGGGAGTGATTATCATATTGAGGATATTGTAGGGTATGATGTTGTTCAGAAAAAAGGGGGCCAGGTTAAAACCATTGATTTTATACCGGGTTATTCAACCACATCAATTATTGAAAAATTGAAGAAATAAAAGAATAATGGCTAAATCAAAATCAGTATATGTTTGTCAGAATTGTGGTGTTGAATCTTCAAAATGGGTTGGCAAATGCCCTTCATGCGGTGAATGGAACACATTTGTAGAACAGGTAATCTCAAAATCACCGCACCCAAAATCTTCACTGGCTCATGAATTTTCTGAAAGACAAACCCCTCAAAAATTATCCGAAATAATACCCAGAAAAGAAGGACGGATATCGTCAAATATTCAAGAGTTGGACAGGATTTTAGGGGGAGGAATTGTTCCGGGGTCGATGATTTTAATCGGAGGAGAACCGGGCATTGGAAAGTCTACGCTTTCCCTTCAGATGGCGCTCAGGCTTAATCATCTTAAATCCTTATATGTTTCGGGAGAAGAAAGCCCGCAACAAATAAAAATGCGTGCCGACAGGTTAAAACTAAGTAACGAAGGGTGTTTTATCCTTAGTGAGACCTCGCTGGAAAGTATTTTTAATCATATTGTTAATATAAAACCTGATATTATTATTATTGATTCTATTCAAACCTTATTTTCAGAACATTTAGAATCAACTGCCGGAACGGTTTCACAAATCCGTGAAACAGCAGCCCGCTTACTAAAGTTTGCGAAAGAATCCGGTACTCCCGTTTTTTTAATAGGCCATATTACCAAAGAGGGCAACTTAGCCGGGCCAAAGGTGCTGGAACATATTGTAGATACCGTTTTACAGTTTGAGGGAGACCAACATCATATGTACCGGATTTTACGAACCACCAAAAATCGGTTTGGCTCTACTTCCGAGTTAGGCATTTTTGAAATGAGTGATAAAGGGCTTCGCGAGGTAAGCAATCCTTCCGAGGTGTTAATCACACAAACCGATGAGCAATTAAGCGGAACAACGGTAGCATCAACCATTAACGGAGCGCGCCCATTGCTAATTGAAATACAGGCGCTGGTTAGCTCTGCTGCTTATGGTACGCCACAGCGTTCATCTACAGGCTTAAATATCCGAAGGTTGGCTATGTTGCTTGCCGTATTGGAAAAACGTGCCGGTTTCCGGCTGGGACAAAAAGATGTGTTTTTAAATATTGCCGGAGGCATTAAAGTGGATGATCCTGCTACTGACTTATCGGTTATAGCCTCGGTGCTTTCCTCAAACCTCGATTTAACCATTGATAAAAGCATCTGTTTTGCCGGCGAAGTTGGTTTAACCGGCGAAATTAGGCCAGTGAACCGAATTGAACAAAGAATTAGTGAAGCAGATAAGTTAGGATTTAAAAAAATCTATATTTCAAGGTTTAATAGCAAAGGAATCGATACATCAAAATTTAACATAGAGATTATAAAAGTTGGAAAAGTGGAAGAGCTTTTCCGTTCTCTTTTTAAAAAGAATTAGCGCCCGGTGAAATTACTCGATGTAAATGATCTTACCCTGGCCTTTGGAAGTGAAACAAATTCTAAAAAGGTGATTGATAATGTCTCTTTTAAATTAAATAAGGGCGAAACGTTAGGGATTGTTGGCGAATCGGGTTCAGGAAAATCAATAACTGCCTTATCTGTATTAAATTTGCAGCCACCTAATGCATCTGTTTCGGGTGATATTTATTACTATGAAAAGAATAAGGAAATAAATCTTTTAAAATTATCCGATAAAGATTGGTTGTCTTTTCGTGGGAAAAACATCTCTATGATTTTCCAGGAACCCATGACCTCTTTAAACCCTACTATGAAATGCGGCAAACAGGTTTCTGAAATTTTGTTTTTGCATACAAACTTATCATCTGATAAAAGGCGTAAACGTGTCATAGAGTTGTTTGAAGAAGTAAAGTTACCCGATCCGCAAAGAATATATAATAGTTACCCTCATGAGATATCGGGCGGGCAAAAGCAACGAGTAATGATTGCTATGGCTATTGCGCTTAAGCCGGCCATTTTAATTGCCGATGAGCCAACAACAGCGCTTGATGTTACCGTGCAAAAGGCTATTATTGATTTATTAAAAGATATCCAGGAAAAATATGCAATCAGTATTATTTTTATTTCTCATGATTTAGGTGTTATTGCACAAATCGCACATCAGGTTTTAGTATTATATAATGGGCAGGTTATTGAAAAAGGAACGGTAAAAAAAATATTAAATAATCCGGAAGAAGCCTATACCCGGGGACTGATAAAATGTCGGCCTGAACTGAGTTCTAAAGGAAACAGACTGCCTGTGCTTTCTGATTTTCTGCAACGTGCTGAATATCCTGAGCAACCAGAAAAGCAGAAAGTGATTCATAAATCAGAACAAGAACAGATTATTTTGTCAGTTAGAGGGCTAAATAAAAGCTTTGTGTCAAAAGTAAATTTTTGGGGTAAGGCCAGGTATTCTTTAAAGGCAATTCAAAATATACAATTTGATGTATATAAAGGCGAAACGCTAGGGTTGGTAGGAGAGTCAGGCTGTGGAAAAACTACGTTAGGCAGGGTAATTACCCAACTAATAGGCTACAACTCAGGGGAAATTGAATATAAAGGAAAGGTATTAAAAAATTTAACCAATATTGAGTTAAAGCAATTTCGCCAGAAAGTACAAATTATTTTTCAAGACCCTTATAGCTCTTTGAATCCGAAAATAACTATAGGAGAGGCCATTGCGGAGCCATTAAAAGTGCATCATCTTTACCAGGCAACAAAAGAACGAAAACAAAGAGTTTTTGAATTGCTAAAACAGGTAAAATTAACCGAAGAGGATTATACAAAATATCCTCACGAGTTTTCGGGCGGACAAAGGCAACGTATTGTTATTGCCCGGGCATTGGCTTTAAACCCTGAATTTATCATTTGTGACGAATCTGTTTCTGCACTTGATGTATCTGTGCAGGCTGAAATATTAAATTTATTAAATGATTTAAAACGGAATTACCAGTTAACCTATATTTTTATTTCTCACGATTTGTCGGTAGTGAAATATATGTCCGATAGAATTATGGTGATGAAAGACGGGCAACTGGTAGAAATAAATAAAGCAGATGAAATCTATCATTCACCTGCTTCAGATTATACTCGCAAATTAATTGACTCAATACCCGAACTTAAAGTTTAGAAAAATTCATCGTCAAATTTGTTTCTTGTGTTCGTTTCATCATCTTCACAATCAAGTTGGATTGAAAAATTATCCGGTTTTTCAAATTTGTCTTCGTTGGTAACCGAAACAATAGTAGAGTCATTATACACATCTTGCATATATAAAGCAAATATGGGTAAAGCCATATTATGTCCACCACCCAGGCCAATACCTTTAAAGTGTATGCTTCGGTCTTCTCCACCTACCCAAACACCGGAAACCAGGTTCGGAGTTACCCCCATAAACCAACCGTCAGAATGATTCTGTGTAGTTCCCGTTTTTCCTCCAATTTCATTAAATAATTGATATTTCCATCTAATCCTCCCTGCAGTTCCTTCTTTTACGACCGATTGAAGTAGATTTACCATTAAATAGGCTGTTTGTTCGCTAATTGCTTCATTTTTTGATGATGTAAATCGGGCTAATTCCGCTCCGTTTCTATCTTCAATGTGGGTTATATAAATAGGTTCAGAATGCACGCCTTTATTAGAGAAAGTAGAATAAGCACTCACCATTTCTTCTAAGCTGATATCAGAGGTTCCTAAGAAAATTGAAGGTACCGGATCGATATGGCTTTCAATACCCATTTTTTTCATAACATCAATAACTGATTCGGGATTGAATTGTTTGATTAGCCAGGCAGATATATAATTTACAGAATTGGCAAGGCCCCATTTTAAGGTAACCATTTTGCCATCTTTGTCCGATGGGCCGGAGTTCTTTGGTGTCCATGTAGTGTCATTAACGATAAATGTAGAAGCTACATTGGCAACTTTATGGCAGGGAGAATAATTTTCCTGCATAGCCAAGGTATATAAGAATGGTTTTATTGTTGACCCTACTTGTCTTTTACCCTGTGTTACATGATCGTATTTAAAATGTTTAAAATTAGGCCCTCCAACATAAGCTTTGACATGTCCGTTGTGTGGATCTATTGAAACAAAACCGGCTCTTAAAAATTGTTTGTAATATAATAAAGAGTCCATGGGTGTCATTACGGTATCAATATCCCCATTCCAGGAAAAAACAGTCATTTCAGACGGAGTGTTAAAAACGGAAATTATCGAGTCCATATCAAGTCCTTTTTGTCGTAAATCTCTATACCTTTCTGTTCTCCTCATAGCTAACTCAATAATGTCTTTTAATTCGCTTGATGAAAGCTCTTTAGCATAAGGAGCATTAGGATTTGATTCTTGTTCTTCATTAAAAGCTTTTTGTAGTTCTCCTCCCAAATGTTCTTTAACGGCTGCTTCAGCATATTTTTGCATCCGTGAATCAATGGTTGTATATATTTTTAAGCCATCGCGATATAAATTATAAGTCGTACCATCGGGTTTTTTGTTTTTATTGCACCATCCATATAAAGGATTTGTTGCCCATTCTAACGAATCTTTGATATAACTTTCTTCTGAAAAATAATTTTTCTTATTGGGTTTATCTTTGTTTAATAGAAGCCGTAAATATTCTCTAAAATAGGTAGCTAATCCAACGTTATGATCCTGTACTTTGTAATTTAACTCAATGGGTAAAACGCTAAGAGAATCGAACATTTCATCGGTTATATAATTGTACTTATTCATTTGCGAAAGGACAACATTACGTCTTAATCTTGAACGTTCTGTGTTTCGAACAGGATTATAATAACTTGGAGCTTTAAGCAATCCTATTAAAACAGCAGCTTCTTCAATTTTTAATGAATCGGGTGTTTTGTTGAAAAAAGTTTTAGCAGCTGATTTTATGCCATACGAATGGCCCCCAAAAGGGACTGTATTTAAGTACATTACCAAAATTTCATCTTTGGTATAATTCTTTTCCAGCTTTACAGCAGTTATCCACTCTTTAAATTTTGTTAATCCCAGTTTAATGTTCCGTTTAAATGATGAATGATAAATAGTTGTATCACGTGGGAAAAGATTTTTTGCCAACTGCTGGGTAATTGTACTTCCACCTCCGGCATCACGGTTTCCTAACAGAATACTGTATACAACTACACGTCCTAAACCACGGGCATCAATTCCTGAGTGTTTATGAAAACGAATATCTTCGGTAGCAAGAAGTGCATTAACAATATTGGGTGAAAGTTCATCAAATTGAACGTAGGATCTGTTTTGATAATAATAATTTCCCAATAAAACGGTATCAGCAGAAAATACCTCCGAAGCCAGATTATTATCCGGATTCTCAAGCTCCTCAAAAGTGGGCATATCCCCAAATTTCTCCATTGAAATTAAAACAAAAATTGTTATTACTGCTATAATGGGAATAATGAATAAAGCCCAAAACAACCGGATATAAAAATTTTTTGAAAATTTAAATTTGCTCATATTGTTGGTTTTCTCTTTGTTGTCAAAAATAATAAATAATATTTAATTCAAAATGTTGAACTTAAAATACTATTTATATTAATTTTGTGACGTTTTAATAATTTATTTTAATACATTTATATATGAGTGAAAATCTGGTAATTGTAGAGTCACCGGCAAAAGCAAAAACCATTGAGAAGTTTTTAGGCAAAGATTTTATGGTTAAATCGAGTTATGGACACATTCGGGATTTGGCTAAGAAAAATTTTGGTGTTGATATTGAAAACGATTATGAACCTCAATATATTGTTCCTGATGATAAACAAGCAGTAGTAAAGGAATTAAAGAAAAATGCTAAAGATGCTAAAATGGTTTGGTTAGCATCTGATGAAGACCGTGAGGGAGAAGCCATTGCATGGCATTTGTTTAAAGTTTTAGAACTGGATCCTAAAAAAACCAAAAGGATTGTTTTTCATGAAATTACAAAAGATGCTATTCAAAATGCCATCAAAAATCCAAGGCCTATTGATGACAATCTGGTGAATGCTCAACAAGCTCGTAGAATTTTAGATCGATTGGTAGGCTTTGAGTTATCCCCTGTTTTATGGAAGAAGGTGAAACCTTCTCTTTCGGCTGGAAGAGTTCAGTCTGTGGCTGTAAAATTACTTGTTGAAAGAGAAAGAGAAATTATGAACTTTAAAAGCGAATCGTATTTTAAGGTTACAGGAATTTTTCAAACAACAGGTAAAAATGAATTAAAAGCAGATTTGAATGAACGCTTAAAATACAAAGAAGATGTTTTGTCGTTTTTTGAAAAGAGTAAATCTGCAGAATTTATTATAAACAATGTAGTTAAAAAACCAGGGAAAAAATCTCCGTCACCACCCTTTACAACATCAACTTTGCAGCAAGAGGCCAGTAGAAAATTGGGTTTTTCTGTTGCACAAACCATGGCTGTTGCCCAAAGGCTATACGAAGCTGGAAAAATTACCTATATGCGAACCGATTCGGTAAACCTATCCTCTTTGGCTATTAATACAGCCAAAAAGGTTATTTTAGATGAGTTTGGTGAAAAGTATTTAAAAATTAGAAAATTTACAACCAAATCGAAAGGAGCACAAGAAGCTCACGAAGCCATAAGGCCAACTTTTATCGATAAACAAACCGTTTCTGGAACAGATAGAGAAAAACGTTTGTATGAATTAATTTGGAAAAGAACCATTGCCTCGCAAATGAGTGATGCTTTGCTCGAAAAAACAACAATTAATATTGATATTTCCAATGCGCAGGATAAAAAGTTTGTTGCCAATGGAGAGGTCTTAACATTTGATGGGTTTTTAAAAGTTTACATTGAGTCAATTGATGATGAGCGAGTTGAAGAAACAAGGGGTTTACTACCTGCAGTTACGAAAGGTGAAAAACTGGATTACCAATCAATTATTGCCATTGAACGTTTTACTTATCATCCGCCAAGGTATACCGAAGCCAGTTTAGTAAAAAAATTAGAAGAATTAGGGATTGGCCGGCCATCCACTTATGCACCTACAATTTCTACCATTCAAAATCGAGGATATGTCATAAAAGAAGATCGTCCTGGAAAAGAAAGAAATTATGTGGCTATAAGTTTAAAGAATAACACCATTAATGAAGAAACAAAAAAAGAAATTACCGGTGCCGAAAAATCAAAATTGTTTCCGAATGATATTGGCATGGTGGTAAATGATTTTTTAGATGATCATTTTGATGAGATAATGAATTATAATTTTACGGCAACGGTTGAGGAGGAGTTTGACGAAATTGCCCAAGGGAATTTACCCTGGACAAAAATGATTGATAAGTTTTATAAACCTTTCCATCAACGGGTTGATGAAACCTTAAAAACATCTGCTCGCAGTGTTGGTGAAAGAATCCTGGGAAATGATCCGAAAACAGGCAAACCGGTTATAGCCAAAATAGGCCCTTATGGCCCAATGGTGCAATTAGGAAATAAAGAGGACGAAGAAAAACCAAAATTTGCTTCTTTACAGCGGGGACAACATTTAGAATCGATAACGTTAAAGGAGGCTCTGGAACTATTTAAATTACCCAGAGAAATTGGGACGTTTGAAGGAGAAAAAGTGGTTGTTTCAATAGGCCGGTTTGGGCCATATGTACGACATGATTCCAAATTTTATTCGTTAAAAAAAGAAGATAATCCATATAAGATTGAATTAGATAGGGCTATTGAACTTATTAAGGAAAAAAGAGAAAAAGAAAAGGCTAAATTAATTAATGATTTTCCTGAAGACAAAGATTTGCAATTATTAAATGGTCGTTGGGGCCCCTATATCTCTTATAAAAAGAAAAATTATAAAATTCCAAAAGGAGAAAAGGCGGAAGAATTATCCTATGCAGATTGTATGAAAATTATCAAAGAAGCAGGGCAAAAGGATAAAAGCAAAACAAAAAAAAGAAAATCAAATAACAAAAAAGGTAAGAAACCGAAAAAGTAAAAATATATATCCATTCAATGAATCTTAATGATTATTTTAATCCGGTTGATTTTATTAATAATATAAAATCCTTTGTCAGGCCAGACAAACAGCTTTCTTCCATAGTTGTTCAACATACAAAAGATAATCCGATTGCCAACATTGAGCATTTTCCTTTAGCTATTGTTGGAGTTCCATTAGATGATGAAGATACTGCTAACTCTTTTTTTACTATACGAAAGCAATTATATGGATTAGCGGCCCCTGATCATAAAATAAAAATATACGATTTAGGGAATTTAAAAAAAGGATTATCTGCAAAAGATACTGAAGCTGCCTTACGAGATGTTGTTATTGAGTTAATGTCATTAAATATAATTCCTATAATATTAGGAGCTTCCGATAGTGTTATCTATCCCATATATTCAGCTTATCAAAAATTAAGTAAAAATATTAATCTTGTTTCTATAGATAACAAAATAGATGTGACGGAGGATAGAACGCAGAATACAAAATCTGCTTTATGGAAAATTTTAGTTGAGGAAAACGAGTCATTGTTTACCTTTAGTAATATTGGATTTCAATCTCATTTTGTAGGTACAAATACACTTAAATTTATTGCAGATTCTTTACATAACGCTTTCCGGATAGGCACTATACGAGAAAATATCCAAAATATTGAACCTGTATTTCGTGATGCCGATTTTGTAACCCTTAATATCTCAGCAATAAGGCAGTCGGATGCACCGGGGCAAATGTTCCCTTCGCCCAATGGATTTTATGGAGAGGAAATATGTCAGCTATCACGTTATGCTGGATTAGGAAATAGACTATCGTCATTTGGCCTTTTTGATTATTCCTTACTAAACGATAGAAATAACCAAACCGCTCAACTTATTGCACAGATTATCTGGTATTTTATCAATGGTTATAGCTCTCGTATCCTGGAATATCCATTAAATAATGACAAGGATTTTAAAAAAATTATTGTAAACCTCGATAATTTTAAATCAGAATTGGTTTTTTACAAAAGTGAAAAAACTCAACGTTGGTGGATTGAGGTTCCTTCGTTTAAAAATAATAAAGTAAAAAATGTCATTATATCCTGTACACCAGAAGATTATCAAATGGCCTCTCAAGGTGAAGTCCCTGAAAATTGGTTGAAAGCCTATCAGAAAATTAATTAAAAATCACGCATTTAATAAAATAATTGTAGAAAAAGCCTTATTTTTTTTAAACAATAGTAACTTTATTAAATTTATAAAGTATAATGTGATATCTTTAAGCAATCGATAAAAGGACAATTTATTTTATTATTTATAAAATTTGTTTAGAAATAATATTTTTACTTATTTTACTATACTAAATCTTTAGTATAATTGAGGAAGACAAAAAATAACATGAAAAAACAAATATTTTTCTTTACTTTTTTAATGTTTACATCTGTGTTTTTAAAAGCCCAGCAAGATCCTCAATTTAGTCAGAATATGTTTACGCACCTTTTAACTAATCCTGGTTATGCTGGTAGTAATGATAATATTTCTGTATTTGCTTTAAATCGAACCCAGTGGACAGGATTTGAAGGAAGCCCCAGGGTTACTACACTTAATATGGATGCTGCAATTAACCCATTTAGAATTCCATTAGGTATTGGTTTATCTTTACAAAACGATGAATTAGGATTTAATAAAGATTTGCAATTAAATATATCCATTGCTTACAAACAACCATTAGGTGATGGAAATTTAGGGATTGGCGTAAAATGGGGTGTTGCTAATACAAGTATTACTACCGAAGGTTCTGAATGGATTACCCCTATTGATCCAGTAGAAAACGATAATGCAATCCCTGTTGATGGGAGCGAAGATATGAGCATGATGGATTTTGGATTCGGAATATTTTATAAAACCGAAGATTTATATTTAGGTATTTCATCTACCCATATTAACCAGGCAGAATTTAGCCTTGATCAGAGCAAAACCAGATTAACCCGGCATTATTATGTGACAGCAGGATATAACCTGCCTTTTAATAATCCACTGTTTGAATTTAAACCCGGATTAATCGTTCAATCTGACGGGAAAAATTCTCAATTAGGGTTTCATGGATTAATTGAATACAATAAAAAGATATGGGGAGGCGTTTCTTTAAGAACAGATTATGCAATAACAGGAATCCTGGGCGTTGAATTATTTAAATGGGTTAAGGTTAGTTATTCGTACGATTTTGTTGTGTCAGACATGATGGAATATAATAATGGTTCGCATGAAATTATGATGGGATTTAGTTTTGATGTTAAAAAAGATAAAACCCCAGAAAGATATAAAAGTATTAGATTTTTATAAATGATAAAAAGAAGAATTATTGTTATTTTGCAAAATAAATATTGGAAATATTATGAAAAAATTATTAGTTGTAGGCATTGTTTTAGTATTCACTTTTAGTTGTAGCAAATACAATGCAGGAGAATTAACCGGAGTTAAGGGCAGAAAAGGTTGGTTTGAATCACAGCCTTACGGAATGGTTTTTGTTCCCATGGGAAGTTATACTATGGGGCCAAGCGATCAGGATGTAGCCTGGGCAATGAATTCTTTTACCAAAACAGTTTCTGTTGATGCATTTTGGATGGATGCAACCGAAATTACAAACAACGAATATCGGCAATTTGTTTATTATGTTCGAGATTCCATTATGAGACGAAAACTAGGTGAAGTAATAGAAGATTACCTAATTGCTGAGGATGAGTTTGGGAATCCTATTGATCCACCAATTATTAATTGGGATGTTGAAATTGATCCTCGAGATGAAGAGGTTTCTGAAATATTGAATGAATTGTATTTGGCTGAACATGAAAGATTCTATCGTAGGAAAGAGATTGATACCCGAAAACTAATGTTTGAGTATTATCGGGTAGATATGCAACAAGCTGCAAAAAAATCGAATCGATACGATTTTAATACAAGACAATATAATGGAACAGCAATTAATGCGCAAGGAGAAACCATTGATGTAGACGATCGTTCGGCATTTGTAATTCGTGATGTAATTAATGTATATCCTGATACATTATGTTGGATAAGCGACTTTACCTATTCATTTAACGAACCCTATACAAATATGTATTTCTGGCATCCTGCTTACGATAACTATCCTGTTGTTGGGGTTAACTGGAAACAAGCAAGAGCATTTTCTGTTTGGAGAACTCAATATTTGAATGATTATTTAAGAAGTTCTGGAGATGGTTTTGTTCAGGATTTCAGATTACCAAATGAAGCGGAGTGGGAGTATGCTGCAAGAGGAAATCTAGATTTGTCAATGTATCCTTGGGGTGGTATGTATACTCGTAATAAGCAAGGTTGTTTTTTAGCTAACTTTAAACCTTTACGAGGCAACTATATCGATGATGGCGGATTGATTACTGTTGCTGTGGGTAGTTATGCACCAAATGAGTATGGGTTGTTCGATATGTCAGGAAACGTTTCGGAATGGACTTCAAATGCTTATGATGAATCTGCCTACAGCTTTCAACACGATATGAATCCTGATTATCAATATGAAGCATTACCAGATGATCCACCTGCAATGAAACGAAAAATAGTTCGTGGAGGTTCCTGGAAAGACATAGGATATTATTTACAAAATGGAACCAGAACCTATGAATATCAAGATTCAGCAAAATCGTATGTTGGTTTCAGATGTGTAAGAGCATATCTTGGAACAAATTAGTTAAAATAATAACTTAAAGTTTTGTATCATGATGAACCTAACTGAAATAGTCCAAAGTTCCGGATGGAGAAATTTTATGGCAAAGCTATATGGATGGGGTGCTTCATTAGTAATTATAGGTGCACTATTTAAGCTGATGCACTGGCCTGCTGCAGGATTAATGCTAACGCTCGGGATGTCAACAGAAGCCATAATATTCTTTTTCTCAGCATTTGAGCCTCAACACGAAGAAGTAGACTGGACCCTTGTATATCCTGAGTTAGCTGGAATAAACGAAGAAGAGGAGTTTACTCCAAAATCAAGAGCCGAAAGAGATCCTGCATTTGCCAGAGCCGGTGGTGCGGGGTTAGGTAAACTTGATGAAATGCTTGAAAATGCTGAGATCACACCTGAGCTATTTGAAAAATTAGGTAAAGGATTAAAAAACCTGAATCAAACAACCCAAAATTTAATGAATGTTTCAGATGCTGCTCAGGCAACCAATCAATTTGTAGATAATTTACAAGCAGCTTCAGAATCCATAAACTCCATGACAGAAAGCTATGGGCAATCTTCAGAACAACTCACTGATTCAATAGGTAAATTAGTGGAATCTTATACAGGATCAGCCGATGTTATGAATGATGCCGGAAAAAATATGGCTGAACAATTTGCCCAATCAAGCCAAGGGTTTGTAGACAATTATAAAAGCCTTGAAGAAAAAATACAAGCGAATATTGAATTGGTAGCTTCTGGAAATCAGTCATATAATGAAAAATTAGAAATTCTGAATAAAAACTTATCTGCTTTAAATTCAGTGTATGAATTACAAATGCAGAATACAAGTGAGCATGTGGAATCATCTAAGACCGTATTTAATGAAATGGACGTTCTGATGAATAATATTAAAGATTCAGTTGATGAAACCAAAGCGTATAAAGAAGAAATATCAAAATTAAATAGTAATTTAACTGCATTGAATTCTATTTATGGCAATATGCTATCTGCCATGAATGTGGTCAAATAAGAAACAGTTAGTTAGATAATATTATTATTATGGCTCACGGCAAAGAAACTCCCAGGCAGAAAATGATCGGAATGATGTATTTGGTGTTAACGGCCATGTTAGCGCTAAATGTTTCGGCCGAAGTGTTAGATGCTTTTACAGCTGTTGATGAGGGATTGAGGAAAACAACTCATAATTATGTGGAAAAAAATAAGGAATTATATAAAGAGTTTGAAGAACAGTATGCCATTAACCAGACAAAAGTAAAACCCTGGAAAGAAAAAGCTGATGAAGTTAAAAAAAGATCCGAAGAACTCTATGACTATATACAGAATTTAAAACTTGAATTAGTTAAAGAAAATCAAGGAGAAGATACAGAGGCTATATCTGAAGATGGAGAAATAATTAATGATCTAATAGCGGGAAAAGATAAAAATGATGTTTCGACCCGGATTTTAATTGGGTCTAATAATAAAGGCAAAGCCTATGAGTTTAAAAAGATGATTGAAGATTACAGAGATTACTTAATTAGTTTATGTGATCCTAACGATCAACGAGTTATTCAATCTATCGAAAGTAATTTGGATACCTCTGATCCTCCAACAAATAATGAAGGCGAAAGTAAATCCTGGGAGGTAAAACATTTTGGACAAATGCCACTAGCAGCTGTTATGCCCCTATTAACAAAATTTCAGGTAGATATACGGAACTCTGAAACCGAGATGGTAAGATATCTATTAAACCAGATTGTAGCAGGAGAAATTACATTTAATAAACTCGAAGCTACCGTTATTCCTAATACTAGTTATGTTTTGCAAGGAAATAGTTATATGGCTGATGTTTTTCTGGCAGCTGTAGATACTACACAACCACCTATTGTTCTGATTGGAGATTATGATTCAACCCGTTTAGAAGATGGAACCTGGCAATATAATATGGTTGGCGCTTATGATACCTTAGAAGTTGTTCAAGGAAAAGGAAAATATCAGGTAAAAGGACAGGCATTGGGTACCCACGAATGGGGTGGGTTAATAAAATTATTGGACCCCAGTGGAAATTATATCGTTAAATCTTTCCAAAAATCTTATCAGGTTGCGAAACCCAACCTTGTGGTCTCTCCTACCAAAATGAATGTATTTTATGTTGGCGTTGATAATCCTGTGAGTATTTCTATTGCCGGTGTTCCCGGAAATAAAATTGTACCGTCAATTACTAACGGGCGTATAATAAAACGCTCTGATGGGGAATATATCGTAAGTCCCAAACGTCCTGGTAATAGTTTAGTTACCGTCCAGGCTGAAATTGATGGTGCTATGAAAAATATGGGTACAGCTCAGTTTAGAGTAAAACCACTACCCGACCCCGTTGTCAAGGTTGCCGGCAAAAAAGGGGGAAAAATAGAAAAGAATGTTTTAGCCGCTCAATCCGGAGTTTTTGCTGAAATGGAGAATTTTGATTTTGACCTGGAGTTTAAAGTTATTGAATTTACTGTATCTACCACTGATCGTGGGGGATATTTTATTGGAGAAAAGGCTGAGGGTACTAATTTCACCCAGTCTCAATATAATTTAATTAATAATTTACGCAGAAATTCTCGTGTAAATATTGAAGATGTAAAGGCGGTAGGCCCTGACGGAACTGTTAGAAACCTACCCCCAATAGTATTTGAAATTATTTAACATTAAAAGATAAAATTATGAAACGATTTTTTGTTGTTTTTCTTGTTGTTGGGCTTATTACTACTATTTTTAATGAACAACAAATATTTGCCCAGGAAGAAACTGTAAACGATGGGGTATATGTTAAAGAAAATATACCCGGTAAACGACCCGTTCCTTATCGCCAATTACGCGAAGCAGATATTATGTGGTCAAAGAAAATATGGCAGGTTATTGATTGTAGAGAAAAAATGAATCATCCTTTATATTTTCCATTACAAGGGGAGGTGGATGATAGAAGGAGTTTAATGAACTTGTTCATGTATGGCATACGTAATGAAGGATTGATTGTTTATAAAGATGATGAATTTAAAGAGATAATGACTTTGGACGAAGTGCTGGAGGAATTAGATGCTTTGCCCAAAACACAACGAGTTTCTAATCCCGAAACAGGAGAGTTGGAAGAGAAAGTTATTCCTGGGTCAATTAATTATGATGAAATAAGCCAGTACGAAATAAAAGAACAATGGTATTTCGACAAACAACATTCAACCATGCGGGTTCGTATTTTAGGAATTTGCCCTATTAGACGGTATGTTGATGTAGAAACAGAACAAGCACGAAAAGTAAGAACTTTTTGGGTATATTTCCCCTCAGCTCGTCACTTATTGGCAAATCAGGAAGTGTTTAACCGACATAATGATGCACAACGTATAAGTTTTGATGATCTGTTTTTTCAACGACGTTTTAACAGCTATATCATTGCTGAATCAAATGTTTATGATAACAGGCCAATTAGCTCTTACATGCAAGGTGTAAATAATCTTTTAGAAGCTGAAAAGATTAAACAGGATTTATTTGAAATTGAGCACGACTTATGGGAATATTAATCTTAAACATATAAGAAATAAGTCAATAAAAAAGAGGTGTTTAAGCACCTCTTTTTTTGTTTTTACAGACTCTTTCTACGGGATGCTATAAATATTTATCTCCCAGTTTTAATTTTATATCGTTTACATACTGTTTTATTTCTTGTTCATCTTCCTTTTTACAAACCAGTAAAATATTGTCAGATTCCACGACAATATAATCTTGCAACCCTTGCAAAACAACCAGCTTTTCTTCAGGCATTTTTACAATACAATTGTTAAGATTATATGCAAAAACATTGTTTCCCTTAATAGAATTGTTGTTTTTGTCTTTATCTAAATTTTCGTGAAGTGAACCCCAGGTACCTAAATCAGCCCATCCAAAATCACTACAATAAACAAAAACATTTTCGGCGTTTTCCATTATCCCATAATCAATAGAGATATTTTTGCACTCAGAATATGTTTTTGAAATAAATTCATTTTCTTTTTCGGTGTCATAAACCGGAATTCCTTCTTCGAATAAAGCATTAACCTCCGGAAGAAAAGTTTCAAATGCTTGCTTAATTGATTTTAACGACCAAATAAATATGCCTGCATTCCAAAAGAACTCACCACTTTCATAAAATACCTGAGCTAATTCTTTATTGGGTTTTTCTGTAAATGTTTTCACCTTAGAAATTTGTTGATTTCCGTTTATAGGTTTATTATCCACAACCTGAATATATCCATAACCGGTTTCAGGGCGGCTGGGTTTTATTCCTAATGTTAAAAGGGCATCTTTATTTGAAACAAACTCCAGTCCTTCTTCAATAACTTTTAAGAATTCTTTTTCTTTTATGATTAAGTGGTCCGATGGAGCCGTTACAATATTAGCCTCTGGATTATGTTTTAAGATTTTATAATTGGCATAGGCTATACAGGGTGCAGTATTTCTTCTTACAGGCTCCAGTAAAATCTGAGATTGTTTTAATTCGGGCAGCTGCTCTTTAACTATTTCGTTGTAATTTAAACTGGTTACGATATATATATTTTCTGTTGGACAGACTTGTTTGAACCTATCAAAGGTCATCTGAAGCAATGTTCGTCCGGTTCCTAATATATCTAAAAATTGCTTGGGTTTTTTTTGCTTGCTTAAAGGCCAGAATCGGCTTCCAACACCCCCAGCCATAATAACACAATAATTATTTTTATTCATAGCTTAGTAATTTTTTTAATTTACTAATTTATAAAAACCATAGTAATAAAGTTATAAAATCAACGAATATTCCATTTAAATGTTTTCAATCCTTTAAATTTTACGATTAAAGAATTGTATATTTGTAAGAATTGAAAACAATACAACAATGAATTTATTTTATCATATAGGTAAATATTCTTTATTGATGAAAAGGGTTTTTACAAAACCCGAAAAATTAAAGATTTTTTATAAGGAAACAATTCATGAAATAGATAAGTTAGGGCTAAGCTCCATAAGTATAGTGGCGATTATTTCTGTTTTTATGGGGGCAGTGATAACCATACAAACTGCCTATAATACAGAAAACCCGATTTATCCGGCTTATCTTATTGGACTTACGGCACGTGATACATTACTTTTAGAATTTTCATCGACTATTGTGGCCTTAATTCTAGCTGGGAAAATGGGCTCAAATATTTCATCCGAAATTGGTTCTATGAGAGTTACCGAACAAATTGATGCACTCGAAATCATGGGTATTAATTCTGCCAATTATCTTATTTTACCTAAAATAACTGCTGCTGTTCTATTCGCACCATTTTTAACACTTATGAGTATGGTTATTGGCTTATTTGGAGGTTGGATTGCCGGTATTAGTACAGGAGTTATGACCTCGCAGCAATATATTTATGGTATTCAATATGCTTTTATTCCATATTATATAACTTATGCACTAATTAAAATTGTAATTTTTGTTTTTTTAATAACAACGATTTCATCTTATCATGGATATTATTCCTACGGTGGAGCTTTGGATGTTGGACGGTCAAGTACCAAGGCTGTAGTTCATAGTAGTATTTTTATTTTGCTGTTTAATGTAATTCTAACCCAACTGTTGTTATCATGATTGAGTTACAAAATATTTCCAAATCTTTTGATGGTATCGAGGTAATTAAAGATATTAATATTGTTTTTGAGAAAGGGAAAACCAATTTAATTATCGGACAAAGTGGCTCGGGAAAAACTGTATTGTTGAAATCAATTGTAGGACTTCTTGATATTGATAAAGGAAATATCCTATACGATGATATCGTATTTAATACATTGAATTTTGAAGACAAAAAACAGCTGAGGCAAAAGATGGGAATGCTATTTCAAGGGGGAGCTTTATTTGATTCTAATACAGTGGAAGAAAATGTAATGTTTCCATTGGATATGTTAACCAATATGAGTTTTGATGAAAAAAGAGACCGGGCAAATGAATGTCTAAAAAGGGTTAATATTATTAATGCAAATCACTTATATCCCGACGAAATTAGTGGAGGAATGAAAAAAAGAGTGGCCATTGCACGAGCAATTGCATTAAACCCCAAATATTTGTTCTGTGATGAACCAAACTCCGGATTAGACCCTAAAACTGCTATTTTAATTGACAACCTCATTAAAGAAATCACGATAGAATATGATATGACAACTGTCGTAAATACACATGACATGAATTCTGTAATGGAAATTGGAGACAAAGTAATGTTTATTCATAACGGAGAGAATTGGTGGGAAGGAACTCGTGATGAGATTTTTAATACCGAAAATGAAGAGTTGAATAGTTTTATTTTTGCTTCTAAACTATCACGAAAAATCAGAGACTTAGAAAAATAGATTATCCCAGGACATAAATTTTTTGCAATCTGTCTATATCATTAATTTCAATACTTTTACCTTCGATTTGTATTAACCCATCTTTTCTAAATTCTGAAAGCGCTCTTATTACATTTTCTGTACTCATATCAATTAAATCTGCAATTTCTTTACGACTAATGGGAAGATTAAATTTCTTTGCATTATATATGTTTTGTGCAAAAAACAAAAGTATATAAGCAATTCTCCCTCTTAACTGACGGGTATTAATATCTACTCTTGTTTTGATAATCGAATCGGATAGATTGCTTATTTTTTCAAAAAAATCTAACGCAAAATTGCCATTAGTTTTAATAAAGTTTTTAATAATATCTAAATCTATAAAACAAATAATAGAATCTTCAATAGCTGTAATGGAATAGGTGTGATTCTTGTTCGAGAAAATGCTTAACAAACCAATAAAATCTTTGGGCTTAGCTATACTAATAATGTGCTCTTTATGATTAGGTTCAGTTTTGAATAATTTTACCAGGCCGTTTTGCAAGTATAAAAATGAATGCACCGGCTCCCCTTCGATATATATATTTTCTCCTTTACGATAGAATTTCTCTACTTTTTTTTCATTGATTAATTTCAGTTCGTCCGAAGTTAATTTCTTAAATGCCCATGATCGATAAGCACAGTTTTTACAGTTACTTACATTCTTTACTATTTCCATTGAAAACGTATTTATTTTAACTGATATATATCATTAATGATATATATCATAATATATAATTATATTAATATATTAATATCTGTTATTTTTGTAACAGTTAAAAATTCATGCATAAAAGTAATACAAAAAATATCTAAAATGAAAAAGATTTTAATATTAGGAGCCGGTACCGGAGGTACAATAATGGCTAATAAGTTAAGAAAAGCACTTGATAGAGAAGAATGGGATATAACCATTGTGGATAAACAGCAAACGCACTACTATCAACCGGGTTTTTTATTTATTCCTTTTGGCATTTACAATAAACAGGATGTTATTAAACCTAAAGCAAATTTTATCCCCTCCGGGGTAAATATCATTTTTAATGATGTGGATAAGATTGTTCCTGAAGAAAATAAAGTTCTTTTAACAGGAGGAAAAGTTTTAGCTTATGATTATTTAATTGTAGCAACAGGAACACGACCATTTCCTGATGAAACTCCTGGGTTGAAAGATGAATTATGGTATAAAGAAATTTTTGACTTTTACACCATCGAAGGAGCGGTAGCTTTAAAAGAATTTTTCGAAACCTGGCAGGGTGGCCGTTTAGTAATGAATATTGCTGAAATGCCTTATAAATGTCCGGTTGCCCCACTTGAGTTTGTGTTTTTGGCTGATGAGTATTTTACAAAAATTGGCATTCGGGATAAAGTTGATATTTCCTATGTTACTCCTTTACCTGGCGCTTTTACCAAACCCAGAGCTACAAAAATGTTGGGTGCTCTTTTAGAAGAAAAAAATATAGAAGTTATTCCAGATTTTTACTTAGAGAGTGTAGATAATAAAGAGAAAAAAATTAAATCATACGATGGGAAAGAAATTCCGTTTGATGTACTCACAATTGTTCCGGTTAACAAAGGAGATGAAATGATTGAACGAAGTGGTATGGGTGATGATTTGAATTTTATTCCTACGGACAAATATACACTGCAATCTGAAAAGCATGAAAATATTTTTGTTTTAGGTGATGCATCCAATATCCCAACTTCTAAAGCGGGTTCTGTAGCTCACTTTGCATCCGATGTTTTGTTCGATAACATAATGTGTGCTATTAAGGGACGCAGGTTAAGAGCTAAATTTGATGGACATGCCAATTGTTATATCGAAACAGGTTTTGGGAAAGGTTCATTGATTGATTTTAATTATGAAACAGAACCACTTCCAGGAACCTATCCGCTTCCTGGAATAGGACCCTTTGGATTGCTACAGAATACAAAAATGAATCATTACGGAAAAGTTGTTTTCCGATGGATGTACTGGCATATGTTGCTCAAAGGAAAAGAATTACCGATTGAGAGCGAGATGACAATGGCCGGTAAGAAAAAATAATAATCGATAAATTATTAAGTAATGGAAACCAAAACAGAAGATGTTCAGGTACAAATAAATGAAATCAATCAAAAGCTTGATTTGTTGCTCAACTATGTTAATAATCAACGGTTAAAAAGCGAAACGATTGAAGATTTGGTATCTGACGTTTCAATAATAAGCCAAGATGCCTTTACAAGTATTGTATATGAGCTTGATAAACAGGGAATAGAGCTTAATGTTGATGATATAAAAAACCTGGTATATAAACTTTTAAGAAATGTAGATAACTTCTCTCAGGTAATGGATATGTTTGAGAGTGTTACTGATTTATTAAAAGAGGCAGGCCCAATGGTTACCGAAATGGGAATTGATTTTACATATAAATTGCACGAACTAGAGCAAAAAGGATATTTTGAATTAGTTAAAGAGATGGGAACAGTCGCCGACAATGCTGTTGTAGCTCTTCGGAAAACAAATGTTGATTCCAATAAGAAATACTCCTTATTTAAGATTATGCGTGAATTTAATAGCCCGGAAGTAAAACGAGCATTGGGATTTTTGCTTGAATTTTTAAAAAATTTTTCAAAAGAGACTGATAATAATAAATAATAACCATTAAAAAACATAATATTATGGCACAAAAAACAATAGCAGGTGTTAACCTGGAAGTAACAGAAGATGGATACTTAGAAGATTCTACCCAATGGAATGAAGAAATTGCAAAAGAAATTGCAAAAGAAGAAGGAATTGAACTTACCGATAAACATTTTGAGGTGATCAATTTTATTCGCGAAAATGCCGATGCCGGATTAACCATCCGTAAAGTAGGAAAGTCAGGAATTGTTGATATTAAAGGTTTTTATGAATTATTTCCGGGAGGGCCTTTAAAAATTGCTTCAAAAATTGCCGGAATAAAAAAACCAACAAGTTGCGTTTAATAAAAAATAATTAGCTATGGCAGAAAAAAAAGATACACAAGTTAAGAAAGTAGCCATTATTTGTGCAAAAGCATCCCTCGAGGATGTTTATGCTTCATTGGTACTGGCTAACGGAGCCGTGATGGAAGGTATGGAAGCAAAGATTTTCTTTACTTTCTTCGGGCTTGATGCGATTACGAAAAAGCATATGAAAAAGCTTCATACTGCTTCTGTCGGTAATCCGGGAATGCGGATGCCGGGAGGATTACCTTTTCCAACGCTGTTGGGAGCATTACCCGGCGTGGAAGCAGGAGTATCTGCAATGATGCGTAAACAGATGGATGATATAGATGTTCCTCCGGTAGATGAATTTTTGGACATGATAACAGCAGGTGGTGGCGAAATTTATGCCTGCAAACTTGCCGTGGATATGTTTAAACTAAAAAAAGAAGATCTAAGCGATCATGTTATTGATATTATTACCATTGGTGATTTTTATGCAATGGCTGGTGGCGAAGGTTCGCAAATTATTTTTACCTAGTAAGGTTTGATAATATTAATCTAAAAGCCGGCCCATAATTTATGGGCCGGCTTTCTTTCTTTTAGTATGCTTTATTCGTTTAATTTTTCCCAAATTTTAAATCAAGACCTAAAGCAATAAATAGGTTATCTTTATCATATTCTTCCTTTGTTGTAATAGTTCCTCCTAAAGGATTAGAAGCATCATATATTTTTCGGGCATCGTTATAAATAGTGTATCCAACGGCTAAATTTAATTTGATTCCGGGTTTAATTGCATATCCTCCACCCAAACCAATAGAATTGGAATGGTTGCTATAGCTCAAATCTGTTTGATAATCTTCAGTTACACCTGTTTGCGTAAGTAAATATCCAATGCTTAATAATAGTTTTTCTGAAACATCATATTCAAAGCCTAAAGCAAATTCGGTAGAATTACGGTCGATTAATTCATCGTTATCTACATAAACGCCATTTAGTTTCTTTCCATAATTTGCATTTTTATCAAAATACATGTGGAAGCCACTGGCTACGGATAATTTGTCTGTAATTTGATAATCGAACCCTGCAGTTTTAGAAAGCTTATGTTTTGGTAATGATAAATTTTTAAATTAAAAAGTTGATTTAAGGAGTGGTTTATCCTGGTTCTTTTTATGTTTACAACCAAAAGCAATATTTAATCCAAAACGAAAATTAGCAGATGAAGTTTTATGACCCCATAATGCAGCAGAAACATTGTCGGTAACAATATAAAGCTGTAATGGTGCACCTCCAAGTACAAGGCCTAAGCCTATGTTGTTGTATGTTCCATTCATAATAGAATAGCTTAAGCTGGCAGAAATTCCATTAACGGGGCGAACATTTGCTGATAATGTAAATGCCTGGTTAAAATAGTTATTATAAATATATGAACGGGATAAAAAGCTAACATCAAATTTGGGTGAAACAAAATAGGATGCTCCAACATATATTTTAGTTCCAAGACCTGTAGTATAGCTGTTCGATTGATTAGATATTGTAAAACTGTTTTCCAGGGAGTCCAACGCCTGTTCAAAAGGATCTTCTTCGGACTCTTCCGCACCAATTTCGTCGCTAACATCAACTCCTTTAAATGTATAGCTGCCTTTTAATTCAAGGTTTGTTACATCTTTATCCCATTTAATATAACCTAAATCTATAATGCTAAGGGATAATGCCACATCATCAAGGGGTTTATAATAAACACCTAAATCAATTCCTAATCCCATATTTTGATGGAGCAGGGCTAAATCGATCAATGAATCGGATTCGGCGTTTTCAATATAAGCAGGAACCTCAAACCCATCAAAGTTACCATCGGCATTGGTTGTTGCAATTAATGGCGATGAAGTGTTTACTATGGCATCTGCATTGAGGTATATTGAATCCTGACTTGAATAGAAACCCAGGGTGTTATTATGGCTGCTTTCAATGTTTGCATGGCCAAATAATATTTTTCCTCTTATCCCAATAAATAAATTATCATTAAGCTCTTTAGCCACACCAATTCCATACTCTCTGTAAAAATTAGCGTTCATTCTTAAATTACTAAAATCTGTAGTTTTATAAATAAAATTTTTGTTACCATTTAGGGCAAAATCCATTAAATCTTCCGGATAATTTACTGCCAAAGATTGTTTCTCGGATAAGTTAAATGAGAAATACCAGCTATTCATTCTAAACCCAAAAGATAACAGGTCAGTTTGGAAATCCTGAAAGAAAGAATTGTTATTTCCTAGTTTGGATAAAAAATCAGATTTATTAAATTCTGCATCCGGATGAAGAAAGGTTATCAAAGAGTCCTGGGTAGGATGTTGCATAATAATATCTGATAATGTAAATCGGTTATTGCCAATACCAACTTGAAATGAAGATACTGCAGGCAAGCCGAAAAAGAAATTGCATTTGGGTTGTATGGCCGGATTCATTTGGTTCGATTGTGGAATTCGGTTTATATAATACAACGTTTGGCTGTTTTGAGCCATTCCTGTATTATAATTTGTAATAAAAAATAAACCTGAAATTAAGATGATTATAACTTTGTAAAGTTTCATAGTCTTCATATTATTATAAATCATTTGTATTTATTAAAGCATCAACATCAATGCTTAAATTAAAATCTACAGTATAATAATCGTAAAATTTTACCGAAATATCGTTATCAAATGCTGATGTTTTAAGTCCGGCTTTAATATACGCAAATCGAACAACTTCAAGTTTTTCAATATCCTGTTTCAGATATTCAACAACGGATATTTTTCTTGTAGGATAGGTTACTTTATAATCTGAGTCAAGCTGCCCTGCAACAATCACCGGTTGTGTTCCCGGATCGAAAAGGGTATCTACCGGATGGTATGATTCATCCAGGAAGTATAGCTGAAAATCAATATCCACAGGAAGCCCGTTAAAAACCTGAAGCACTAAATTAATTTTTTCAATCATTTCGGCATCCTCATTTATATCACTAAGATCCATCTCAATGGTGTCTTCTAATGCTATATTGTTGGCTTTAAACCAAAGAGGAAGGATAAATTCTAAGTCTACCTCTATTTTACTTTCTTTTGTAACAAAATTATAAGCTCCACCAGGGCCATCAGGATTTGATGTAGCATTCATGTTGTATTGAAGATAAGTTGGCAAAAAGGCTAAAAACGCTGAAATATTGGAGTTGTCTCTATTGATTGATATGGTGGTATCTTGTGTTTCTCCATACTCATCTAATCGAGGGAAAGCATAATACGAGGGATTTATTTCGGGTTCCAGATTTAGGGTGATCGAATCATTTTCATTTTTAAATCCGGAGAATCTTTCAATATTTATTTCTGCAGGTACTCCAAACGAATTATGAATATTGAAGTTTATTTGTGGATCTTCAAATTCAATATAACCATCACTTAATGATTCGAAAAAGTTTAGTTCTAAGTCTCCGGCTTCTGACATTAATTCGTAATTCCCAACATATCCAAAAATGGCGTTAAAGTCTATATTGGTAAGTGTAAGTATTATTTCTACCTGGTCACCTGAATTTACTCCGGCTCCTGAATTGTATAATTCAAGGGTGAAATCCATTGGTAAAAAAGTTGTGTCGGTAACCGTTGTATCCATAAATTCAATAACATAATCGTTTAAGGAGAATGTTTGGTTTGTCGTAAAGGTTCCACTGCCATCATTAATGAGAATCGTATCATGATACGATTGATTATTTTTTCGAATATAATCGCTTGTGATAATTAACATACCCGTGTGCTGGAAGGTTGAATTTATCTGCAGATTAAGGTCTGCTGTATTAATATAAATACTATCAGGATCTTCGTTGTTCGAGAAATTAAATTTATAATACTCTGTTCTTTCGACAACTACGGTGTCATCCCAACTTGCATAGGGAGGAAAATCTTCATCCGATTCAATGAAATACTCAGGGAAATTTTGGTCAGGGATATCGATTAGTTCATCTGCGAGGAATGAAAAAAGCGAATCTTCATAGGTTATAAAAAGTAAGCCCTCTTCATCAGCATCAATATAGCTTGTGCTATCGAACTCACTTATGATATCATCAAGTGAGAGAGAGCCATAAGCTAATGGAGTAAGCAGGCTCATATTGATTTCCATTTCATCACTTAGTTTATCAAATTCATATTCATCGTGCATACATTGCGAAAAGGTAAATATAAACGCTAAAGCGATGAAAATATTTTTTTCTGAATGTTTTTTTAAATGCCTCATAGCTTTATCTTTAAAATTAGTAATCTAATTTACGGAATAATTATATAAAAAGTTATATTTAGAACCAACAATTAAATTAAACTGATTATGAGAACTTCCTAAGTAACCAATACTAAAGGGTGTGCTGCCTTTTAATGGGAAACCTTTGTAAATATTTCCATTACTATTAAATAAATAAATTTGTCCGGAAGATTTTGTAACGATCCCGAGTTTCCGGTCATCATACGAAAAATAGTAATAAACCGGAGGATAGGTTATTTCTTCATTAAAAGTGTAATCAAAAATTTTATCACCATTTTTTTTGAATACTTCCAATTTATTTTTGTCAGCAAAAATATAATCTTTATATCCATCGGCGTCAATGTCTTGATAATCGAAGAAATGATCAGTTGAATATTTTTTAATTCTTTTTTCGGTAACCTGTCCATTAAGGCCAATCATCTTAATCATTCCTGTTTTATCTGTAGTAACAAAATGAGTGTTTGTATTATTGTCGGCAGGCTCTAAGATAAATGAGTTGTTTTTCGACCTGGCAAACTGATGATTAACCCGGATTCGTTCCTGCCCTCTTCGATTGAGGATATAAATGCGATATTCATCGGCAAAAAGAATATAATCGTGAGTTTTTACTCTAAAATGTTGAACAGGCGTATTTACATGGGTATCGGTTTGTTGGAATTCCCATCCGTTGATTAAATTACCGTCTAATCCATAGAGGTAAACATTTTTATTTTCGCAGGGTACAATAATTCTATAATCTAAGTTTTTATCATAATCAAAAAGGGCAATACCTGCTGTTGAGGGAGACCTTAGATCTACGGGGTAGCGTTCTACATAATTCCCATTACGGTCGATTAAGTGAATTTTATCTTTCGTGCTAAAAAGTAATTGTAATTTACCATTTTTGTAATAATCGACCTGATAGACCTCGCTGTTAATTTTTTCGTTAAGCTGCATACGCCATAAAATCCTTCCTACTTTGTTTATCAGGTATATTTTATGATTTAAATCCTGAACAAATATTTCATTTTCCCGGGTATAATGATTGGTTACCAAACAGGGTTTAAAATTCATTGCAGTATCAAGCCGGCTTTCCCATACGGTAATGGCGTCATCCTTTATTTCGGGAATATACTTTAAGTATATATTATTAAATATCATGTTGTTGTTATTCCTAAATTGTACGGCAAAAGCCTGAAATTTACGCAGCAAGTCAATATTGTCCTTTAATCCTGATTGTAAGTTATTATTTAAAAATTCAGCAACAAATTCGGGCGATCGGGATAGGTTGGTGTAAAAGTAAAAATTAGATTTGGATGAGAGATAATCTGTAAACTGGCTAAATTTCATGTCATTTTTTAATGTTTTGTGTAAAATGTTTGAATGAATAAAATTAATTAGAGATTCTTGAGAATTTCCCACTACCATAAAATTGTCGATAAATGTAAGATATGGATTATCGAATCCAGCATAAATATCACCAAAAAAAGTTTTAAAAAGCCCTTCTACAGGTAAATTATATGTTTTATAAATGGTTTCTTTATCTATTCTTGCATCAAAAATAAGTTCTGATTTTTTTATTTTTTCTATCCCCGCAATTTTCGATAAAATTTGCTGCAGTTCATTTTCAAAAAGGCTTTTACTCTTTGTCCTCATAATAATATATGAGTTTTGTTTTGTATTTTGATTTGGATTGTCGGTAATTACAAGCCCTATCTCTTCTTCGAGGTTATTTTGAATTAACGTTTCAAAATTTACAGCAAATTTTTGCTGATAATTTTGGATAAAATTATTGTACTCGTTTAGTTTATTTTTTTGGCTAAGATAGTTTTTATATTGCTTAAAATATCGTTCATTATCGCTTATGCCCAACGCAATAAAAACAGATGTATTTGCAGGGAGAACCTGGTTTAGCTTATGCTCAACAGCCTCCTGCTGCGAAAATATATTGAGGTAATTATTAACAGATTGATCGCTAAATGTAAATCCGTTCAGCAAAACAGCATCATTTTTTAAATTTACATCCAACTCCATCCAGTTGCCTAAGTTTGTAAAATTGGCGATTTTACTTTTATATTTATCATTTAAAGTATAAGAAATAATCTCAGGGAAGTGCGAAAGGTTAATATAAATATTGGCATCTACATTTTTTCCGGCTGTTTTCTGAACCGTATTAAAACCGCTATTATTTAAAATTGATTCGTTAACAACTTCAGATTGTCTAATAGCTGATTCTAAAAGTATAGCCGAAGGGCTAAAAAGTAGCATTCCATGATTAAATGAAAAATACAATTCTCTATTATTGGTATTTATCAGGTAAATCCAATTATTATTATATTCACGTTTTTTTAACTTTCCCTGATGCTTAAGTAGATTTTCTATGGATTGAATAATTATTTTTTGATCACGAAAAGTATTCATGTGCATTAAAAAAAGAAAAGCAATATTTTCTTTACCGGAACGATGTGCTGAAATAATTATACGATTATCATCCATGAGTTCTTTAATGAATTTATTATCGTCATATAGCTTTATTAGGTAAGATAAGCTTTCGTTAAAGCGATTTACTTTTTCTAATTGGTTTAATTCCTTATAAATTTTATTGTTTTTGCTTAATGAATTAATCTTTTCAATAAAATTTTCACTATCGATAATAAATGCAGCATCAAGCGGGATAGCTTTCAGCATATTAAAAGCCGGGATGCGCTGGCTTTTAATATATCTATAGCCAAAAAAACCTGCGGCAATAATGATAATTAGCGATGCAATGGTTAAAATTTTCTTTAACATAAGTGTATGAATCTTTTTAGAAGATTTCGTTTCAAAAATATTAAATATAAATTGATAATTATAACCATATCATAACAAACATACTTAAATTTATTTAAACCTGATGGGTTTTATACAATCTAACTAATAACTTTGCCAATTTTTAAAACTATTAATTAGGATGATGTGGAAATTTAAAAATCATAAACTTTTCATTGTTTTTGTTTTATTTATTAATGGAATGTCTCTTTTTGCTCAGGAGTTACAAGTTAAAGATTTAGAAATACAAAAACCTATCGAAGGTGTAGCTGTTTTTAACCAATCGAAACAAAAATCGGGTTTAACCAATAAAAATGGAATAGTTAACCTTGATATTTTTGAACCGACGGAACGTATTTTTTTTCAACATCCCTCTTATAAATCAGCAGCCTATACAAAACAGGAAGTTCAGCAGATGGGTTTTGTCGTTTATTTGGAAAGTGAAGTCTATACCATGGATGAATTTGTAATTTCTGCT
This sequence comes from Bacteroidales bacterium, assembly GCA_030156305.1. GTDB lineage: Bacteria > Bacteroidota > Bacteroidia > Bacteroidales > UBA12077 > UBA12077. The sequence continues at coordinate 29,927 of JASGMZ010000003.1, forward strand.
TACCGTTGGGAGCAAAATTCTAAGGAAATACCGAATAAAATTACCCGGATACAAAAAAAAGAGATTGTATTCAATAATCCGCAAACTACCGCAGATTTGTTATCACAAACCAACGAGGTGTTTGTGCAAAAAAGCCAGTTGGGTGGTGGCAGCCCTATGATTCGTGGTTTTGCAACCAATTCGGTGTTGCTGGTTGTGGATGGTGTACGAATGAATAATGCTATTTATCGCGAAGGGAATTTACAAAATGTGATATCGCTCGATGCCAATGCCATTGAAAGTAGTGAAATAATTTTTGGCCCGGGTTCAGTAACATATGGTAGTGATGCATTGGGTGGCGTGATGGATTTTCATACCTTAAAAGCGAAATTATCTACCGATACAAAGATGCAGGTTTCAGGTAACGCCATGACTCGTTACTCATCGGCCAATAACGAAAAAACAGGACATATCGATTTTAATATCGGGGCCCCTGAATGGGGCTTTTTATCAAGTATCACTTACAGCGATTATGGTGATTTGAGAATGGGCAGCCGCCATCATTCCGAATACCAAAGGCCAGAATATGTTGAGCGAATAAACGGAACAGACGCTGTAATTCAGAATAGTAATCCGAACTTGCAGGTGCCTACAGGATATAACCAGATCAACCTGATGCAAAAAATACGCTTCAGGCCTTCTGAAAACCTGGATATGAATTATGAATTTCATTATTCCAAACTATCAGATGTTCCCCGATACGACCGGTTAATTGAATATAGTGGGGAAAGATTGAAGTATGGACAATGGTATTACGGGCCTCAAATTTGGATGATGCATGCCTTAAATGTTAACTACCGGAAAGCAAATACATTTTTTGATGACGCAAAACTTACCCTGGCATTCCAGGATTATGAAGAAAGCCGGCATGACCGGAAATTCGGCAAAGAAAGTTTGCGGCAACGAACCGAAAAGGTGAAAGCCTACTCGTTAAATTTGGATTTTGATAAAAATCTGAACCGCGATAACGAATTGTATTATGGCGTTGAAGCGGTTTATAATTCAGTAAATTCAACAGCGCACAGTAAAAATATTCTTACTGGTGAATTATTCCCGGAATCGACCCGTTATCCTGACCGGATAAATGATTATACCACATTGGCAGCTTATGCAGGATATAAAGAAAATTTTAGCGAAAGATGGACCGCAATTTCAGGAATTCGGTTCAACTATACCCGTATTTATTCCACACTAAACGATACTACCTTTTTTAATTTTCCGTACGATAATATTTCTGTTAGCAATAGTGCATTTAATGGTTCTGTGGGATTGGTGTACCGTCCGGAAAAGTCGTGGCAGGTAAATCTTAATTTGTCCACCGGTTTTCATGCCCCCAATATTGATGATATTGCCAAAGTTTTTGACTCAGAACCCGGAAGCGTGGTTGTCCCGAATGAAAATTTAGAACCTGAATATGCCTATAATGCCGATTTGGGCATAAAAAAAGAATTTGGGCGTATGGCTGCTTTTAGTATTACCGGATTTTATACTTACCTGACGAACGCAATGGTGCGCCGTGACTTTACCTTTAACGGCCAGGATTCGATTCTGTACGATGGGGAAATGAGCAAAGTGCTGGCTATTGTTAATGCCGACAAAGCATATATTTATGGTTTGAGTGCTTCGGCAGAAATACAATTGCCATATCAATTACATCTAAAATCGGTACTAAACTATACTTACGGTGAGGATCAGGATGGAATTCCCTTGCGGCATGTAGCCCCTCTTTTTGGAAGTACCCGGTTAAATTATAAACAAAAAAAATTACAAATCTCTCTTTATGCCGATTATAACGGAGAGATTGCTTACGAAGATATGGCCCCTGGCGAGCAGGAGAAGAACCATATATATGCAACCGATAGTAATGGAAATCCTTATTCACCATCCTGGTGGACATTAAATGTAAAAGGATTATATCGGGTTAAAAATTGGGGAACGCTGAATTTTGGCATAGAGAATATATTAGATGTACGTTATCGCCCGTATTCATCCGGCATTGTTGCTCCGGGCAGAAATTTTATTGTTGGAATTCGTTTGAATCTTCAATAATGAAATTATTTTGGCTCAAAGATTGTAAAGGAATATTCAATGCATGATTTATGGATCAAATTAATTATGCATTGAAAAAAATTTATTGGTATTTTTGAATATTCTTACAACGAATAGATAGATTATGAACCGTATATTTCTGCTTACATTGTTCATATTAATTTGTTCCGGGATTTTTTCCCAGGAAACAAAAACCGAAATCATCAATCAGGATAAAACAAATTATGAAAAAAATGTTTTTGATAAAGCCTTTGAGGAGATTAACGATAGCCTGAACTACCGTAAAAGGTACGACTTAATACCTGAGCAACTGCCCGATTGGTTTTTCCCGGCAATACAAAATACTACTCCTGTTGAAATTATTGGTGTTTCCGATCCCGGAATGGAATGGGAAGAAGCAAAAAAGCAGGCTGAGTTAAGAGCTTTGGCACTTTTTGCGATTATCCATTCTTCTACTGTAAGTAATATTACCGATGATTATACCAACCTGCGTGAAGGAGACGGATATGCTTTATACTCAACTAAATTTCAGGATTTTGTATTAACAAAATCAAAAATAGTATGCGATTTATCGGCTATCGAGGTGGTTGATACTTTTTTTACCAAGTATAATGAAGCTATTGTTAAAATCAGAATCAATAACAATTTTCAATCGCTGTCAGCCAAAGATACAATTTATGCTACCGGAGAACATTTGCAGGTTTTTGTTGAACGCAATTTTAAGAGTGAAAAACTCGAGTTTTTTGATTTTATCATTAACAGCCAAACGGATAATGATTCTGGTTCATTGAATCTTCAATACAGTTTTAAACAGGCATACAGAAGTTATGAAATTACTTCGTTTGTTGGACAAGATACTATTGATTTTGAGCCCAGAACCTACAACTACCGAACAGAATTTGAGTTTAAGAAAGACAGTACTGATTTGGAATTCAAATATTTCGGATTAAATAAAGGCCTTTGGAATGCTTATATAACCGGGGTATTATCTAATATCACCTGGTTGTCAAAACGACTTTCCGGAGCCGTAAAAAACTCCAATGATTTTTATACCTTAAAAAGTGAGATGTTCGTCCGGACGGTGTCGAAAAACAATATTTTCTTTGAATTGCAAGGCTTTAAGATGATTGAAAACGATCTGTACCTGGATTTTACAGGTAAAACTAATCAATAGCTTATATTTGTATTGGATAGTATAGATTTATTTAATTGTTGTTCAGGTAGGATTTAAAAGATGAAAGTTTTTTCGTATTTGACTTTACTTTTTTTATTGCTTGGTTTTCAGATAGCACTTTCTGCTTCGGCAACCGATACCGTTAAAATGGCTAAGGTGGATAGCCTCAGTCATCAATACCATTTAATCAAACCGGTTTCAGAGAAAGTTCCGAATTTTTCGGGTGATAAGCAAACGCAAACCGCTCGTCTAACAGCAGAAAAGCCTTTGCGTGTTTTAGTTTTAGATGAGCAAAATAATCCGGTTGAGGGAGTTTGTATTCAATTTAAACCACTTTTTGTTCCCGAAAAGGATCAAAAATTCACTGTTGTTGATACAGTTTCTTGTACCGACAGCTCAGGGATTGCTGAAACCAAAATTATTTTAGGATCGGTTGAGGGAGAATACCAGGTTGCAGCCAGATTCAGTAATATTCCTTCGGATGAGATTTTAATTTACCGGGTTTTTGCCCGGAAATCTAACTGGGTGTTTTTGTTAGTTGCCGGTTTAATTGGTGGTTTAGGCTTGTTCTTATTAGGAATGAGTATGATGAGTGACGGGATGCAGAATGCTGCCGGCGATAAAATGCGGGCAATACTCAGTCAACTGACGAATAACCGGTTTATAGCCATTGGTGTGGGTTCGTTTATTACTATGATTGTGCAAAGTAGTAGTGCCACCACCGTTATGCTGGTTAGCTTTGTGCAATCTAAGTTGATGAAATTCAGGCAAACGATTGGAGTTATTCTCGGTGCCGGAATAGGAACAACCATTACAGCTCAACTTATTGCTTTTAAACTTACCGATTATTCATTGTTAATGATTGGGGTTGGGTTTATCTTAAACTCCTTTTTTAAACATGGATTAATAAAAAATATAGGAAAAACAATTCTTGGTTTTGGTATTTTATTTTTTGGCATGTACATTATGTCCGAATCCATGTCGCCTCTTCGTTCTTTTACTCCGTTTCTGGAGCTTTTAATAAACCTTGAAAACCCGCTTTTGGGTATTCTTGTGGGAATATTATTTACAGCACTTATACAAAGTAGTGCTGCTTTTATTGGTATTATGATAATTTTTGCTACTCAGGGATTTTTAACCCTGGAAGCTTCCATTCCATTATTGTTGGGAGCAAATATAGGAACGGCCGTAACCGCTATTCTGGCGAGTTTAAAAACTAATCGCGAAGCGAAACAGGTTGCACTTGCCCACACACTTTTTAAAGTTTTTGGAGTGTTGGTATTTTTATTCTGGATTCCACAATTTGCTGAATTGATTAGAATAGTTTCACCAAAATCATTCGAAGCTTCCGGAAGTTTAAATTCAATAGGCGATGTTATGCCCCGGCAAATCGCTAATGCACATACCTTTTTTAACATTGTTCTTACTATTCTTGTGCTTCCGTTTACGAATCAATTTGCCATATTAATCGAAAAGTTGTTACCCTTAAAACCCGATGAAAAACCGGTGTTCAAAACCCATTATCTCGATCAGAGTATGTTAAAAAGCTCTTCGCTGGCGCTTAACCTGGCTAAGCAGGAAGTAATAAGAATGGGGCGATTAACCCAGGATATGACATCGGATATCATTATTCCATTTTTGATTAAGGGTAAGGGAATATTTGAAAATATCAGGAAAAACGAAGAAGAAGTTAATTTTTTGCGCGATGAGGTTAATAATTATATATTAAAAATTACCAGGGAAAATATTAATGAAGACAGGATAAATGAAGCTTTTCAATTGTTGTACACCGTTAAAGAATTTGAGCAAATTGCCGATATTATATCAACCAATTTAATTCCTAAAGCAGAATTTTGGTGTTCTAAAGAATATGAATTTTCACCTGCCGGAAAAAAAGAAATTGTTGATTACCACACCCGTACCCTAAAACAATTGAGCAGAGCTATTGAAGTGTTTGCCGATGTGAATCTGGAAAAGGCTCAAGCTATGAAACAAAAGTATAAGCAGTATCGCAATATGGAATTTGATCTCGAAAAGCAACATTTCGAGCGCTTACGCGAGGATGTGGGACAGTCTGTTGACAGCAGTAAAACACATGTTGAACTGATGACCAACCTTCGGGCTATAAACGGCCATGCTACAAATATTGCAAGGATTTTACTCAAATGGTCGAAATAAATAAAGTTTTCAAAATCATTTTTAATGATTAATTTTATCCCTTCGTAATGTGAAAAAGAAAAAATAATATGAGCAATTATCACTTAGTTGAAGTAAAAGAAAAAAGTACCATAAAAGAATTTTTACTGTTTCCGGTAACATTGTATAAAAATGAAAAAAACTGGATAAGGCCGCTGGATGATGATATTGAAAGTGTTTTTGATCCTCAGAAAAACAAACTCTTCAGGCATGGCGAAGCCATTCGTTGGATTTTAAAAGATGAAAATGATCAAGTGGCAGGCCGTGTAGCCGCTTTCTATGATAAGAAATCGGCAGAAAAAAATGATCAATCCACCGGGGGTATGGGTTTTTTCGATTGTATTAATGATAAAGAAGCTGCATTTATAATGTTTGATGCATGTAAAAACTGGCTGCAATCGAAAGGTATGGAAGCTATGGACGGGCCCGTAAATTTTGGCGATCGCGATCGTTGGTGGGGCTGCTTAGTGGATGGGTTTGAGTATCCACCCAACTACTGTATGCCTTATAACTTTCCTTATTATAAAGATTTATTCGAAGCTTACGGGTTTAAAAATTATTTCAATCAATATACATACTATCGAAAAGTAGAGTTAGATGGATTAAGTGATTCCATTAAGGAAAAAGCCAAACGACTGGGAAAAAATCCAAGGTATCAGTTTCGTCATCTAAAAAAAAATAAGCTGGAAAAATATACCGAAGATTTTAGAACCGTATATAATAATGGCTGGGCTCGTTTCCCTGGCGTTACCAAAATGACAAAAGTGCACTCCAGGGCATTAATGAAAAGCTTGAAACCTATATTGGACGAACGAATTATGTGGTTTGCGTATTACGACGATGAACCCATTGCCTTTTACCTTCAGGTACCTGAAATTAATAAAATTGTGAGACATTTAAATGGGAAAATGAATCTTTGGAGTAAACTTAAATTTTTATACTACAAGAAAAAAGGTGAATGCGATACGGTTCTTGGTTTGATTTTTGGCGTAGTACCCGAACATCAGGGCAAGGGTGTTGAAGGAGGTATT
>JASGMZ010000116.1 GCA_030156305.1 Bacteroidales bacterium
GCCTATTAATCTTTTCATAATACTAATCCTTCTAATACCTTATTAATTATCATATTATTGACATAATCTTCTTTATAAATTAAACCTTCTAATTTATCAGATTTAACTACCCCATATATGTCTTTTGAAATTACAAAGCCATCTAATTCAAAATCAATTATGGTCATATTATCTTAAATTATGTTATTTTTAATATTATTAAATATAAAGTAGTTACATACCAACAAGAATCGGACTTGTTATTTGCCCCAGCGGTATGAAAAAATAAAAAGTGGATATGAATCCACTTAAGCAATTACTACTCTGTATACTCTAATTCCAGTTGCTGTAGAACCACCTAATGTAATCTTCAATTTGTTTGAAGTTACTGCGGTTGTTGGTGCTTCTGTAACTAATACTGAATTACTAGTTGTATGTATATTTCCTATAATGTGCTTTGCTTTTGTACAAGCCCATTTTGTTAAATCAATATCAACATAATCTGCTGTTACTGCTGTAGCTGGAGTTTCTATAATTAACTCTTTATAAGTATGTGTTGCTCCTTGTACTAATTCAACAGTGCTTGTTGATGTTAAATCTGCTGCCATTTATTTTCACCTTTTTAAAATTCCTTATATAATACAATCCCACTTAATGTCAGTGACGTTCCTGAACCTGTACAAGTGATTACATTTGAATCTCCTGTAACAGTACATGCTTCTACTGCACCAGCTGCGCTTCTTAAAAGTGGGGCTAATACTAATTTTGCATTTGTCACTGTGATTGTATCGTTTTGTGCTGCTTTTGATGCACCAAGTATCCAACCAGTTTTATAACCATCAGCATTACCGCCAAGACCAGTTGGGATTATGGTTACATCTACATTTGTTACTGCTATTTATTATTCCTCCAAATAAGAATAAAAAGCAAAATGCTTTTATTCAGTTATTGATGTAATTACATAATTGGTATTAAACCTAGTAAATACAAGATCCATAATACCCCAAATATACTTGGTTTCTGTAAGGTTATCCTTGCCTAATGGAACACCCATACTGAATGGTTTAAACTGAGCGATGTAATATGAATCTCTATCTAATATAAACATATAATTATCAGGACAATCTTTATCAGCAACAATTGGTACACCATCTATTGTGATTTGTCCTTCAAATCCTGCTTGACTAGATACACCCATATACATCTTATTATTTTCCATTTTGTTTAAGATAATATCTTTTATTTCGTGAGTTGTGTAAATTACGAAATTTCTACCACCTTTCTTTCTTAAAGTTGTTAACCAACCTCTAAGTGCAGAAAATGAAAATGCTGAGGTACTTGAATCTACATTTGCTGCTAATACTGGATAAGTGCTTCTGGATTTACCGTAAATTGTTCCAGTAGTCTTTAAGATACCTCTTAATCCGTCCATTGGATTTGCTTCTGATGTTCCAAAGCCTTCAGTTTGAGAATCTGCATATAATGCGGTATTTATATCTTGTGCTAAATCAAGAGTTGCATATTCTATTTCTGTAGCCCATGCATTCTTTAATTTACCAATACCATTTAATTGAGCTTCTAAAACCCTAGCATCTTCAATATAAACTGCTGCTCTGTATTGTTTTAATTTATGAGATAGTTCTATCTTTGCTGTAGAATCACCTGTTATTGCATCAACAGATTTGATTGGTCCAACTGCGGAATTTCTACCTGTTCTTGCAACAAATTCGTGATTTATTGAATCGGATGCTTGTTTTGGTGCTTGACCAAAAAACACAGCTTCTGAATTTAATAAATCTTCAATAACTGGTTTCCATGCATCTGCAATTCCAACATCTGTCCATTGTAATACGCCTTTTGCTTCGTATGTCATATATTTTCACCTATATTTTTTATTGAGTAAATACTGTTTTATCAAGAATCTTTAAGATCTTATCGTGTCTGCTTAGTTTTGAATCATCAAGGATAGTAGATACCTCTTTCTGTAATTCCAACCTCTGCTCGTCTTCTGGCTTTGGCTCAGGAGCTTTTGGTTCTACCTCAGATAGTTTGTGCTCACCAACCTCTGTCAAAACATTGCTGTTTGCTTTAAGATTTTCCAATTCTTGTTTAATTCTTTCTTTCTCTTTTTCTATTTTTAATTTTTCTAGCTCTTTTTTTTGAGCTTCTAACTCAGATTTAAGATTGTCTAAATCATCTGAATTAGGATTACTGACTTCTGTTTGGTTTTTGACAACTTCTGAATCATTAGTGGGTGCTTGTGCATCCTCTTTAACCGGTTCAGGATTGTCAGCTTTGTCTTCTTTTGCTTCCATATTTTCAACTCCTTCTGCTATATAATATTCTTTTGCAACAATGCCAGTGATTGATGCAAGAGGGTTACAAGGTCTACTGACTAGTGCAACCCCACGAAATATATAGTCTTCAATCTTTTTAACTACTACATTACCATATTTTAACAGTTTTCTCTTAGCATCTTTAAACTCAATGCTAAATCCCTTTAATGCTTTTTCATTAAGATCATATACTATTTTTTCATAATCAGGATAAGTGCGCATTAATTTCCAAGTGCCATAAACTGCTTTACCACCTAATGGGTGCTCTTTTAATTCTGCTTTTTGTAAAATCCCAGCTGCATGGGAGTCAGTTGAATTACCTTTAATCCAACCATGACCATAAGATAAAATAGATGCATATGGATTTGTAGGATCCAACATCTTATTCAATAAAGTTTCTTGCTCTACTAAATCCCCAACCTCATCAGGATTAGGATGTGAAACAAAACCACTTACATAAATATCATTATCAATAGACTTAAATTCAATATTAGTGGGCACAAAAAATTCTTTAATTTCCAGTTCTTCGGGTTCTAAATCTTTTTTAGAATGTTTCTTTTTATATTCTTCCCACTTACCTTGCTTTTCTAAATCCATTGCTTCTTTAACTGTAATTCCAAATATAGTATAAAACACCTTTGCCGCATAAGATGAAGCCTCTTCATCACTGGCTTTTGGATGTTTAGATTTATATTCTCGCTTTATACTATCATATTCTTTTGGCATAAGTATCACTTAAACTTTTTTGGTGTTTTATTTGTTCTTTCGTGTTGTTGAGGGGCATCTAATAAATCTGTTTCACTTTTCTGATTTTGAAGATATTGATTGCTTTTTTCAACAAGAGCCTCTTCGGTTGGTATGTCTTGTTCTGAAAAGCCCATAAAAGACATTGCTAATTTCGCACCTGCCTCTCTAGTAATCATATTTGTTCTAATCATTTGCTCAATTGCATCCAATTTAGATTTATTAATTGCTGCTTCTCTTTGCATGTCTTCTTTATAATCCCTTTTAAGTTTTCCTTTAACACCAAGTAAAGGAATAAATAATTGGGTGTTCAAGATTTCTTCAAGATAATCTTGGGTAGAAGATATGTTCCTATAATATCCTTGATTAGTAAGAGTAACTGCTTCCCCATTTGCACTACCAGCAACACCAACTCTGGTTGGAGGCACTTGATAAGTCATAGCAATTAGAGAAGTGACATAATCTAATAACTCCTTAAACTGCATATTTGTATTAAGATCATTAAGTCTTTCTATTTTTACTTCACTAGTAGATAATAAATTTCTTTGTTTGTTTTCTTGCTTTTTTAAGTCTTCTAACTGTTTTACAAAATCCATATATTGTGGGCTATTTGGTTTCAAATTAGGAGAAATAAATAAAAGATTAGGAGTGGCATTATTATCAAAATACCTGCCTAGATAATCCTTAGCGAACCAAAGCATTTGAATTTCTGATTTTAATGAATAAATCCTGGAGTAACCAAACAATTTACCATCATATTCTATGTCTCTAAAATGAATTACATCTTTATCATTAAAAGTAATGGAATTTGTACCAACAACTTGTTTATATTTAATAGAGTGCCCAAATTTATCTTCTACAAATATACTTACAGTCGTAGCAGGTAAATAGGTAATAGTTGCATTTTTATAGGATAACTCATCAACAAACTCACGGAACTCTTTAAACTCATAGTCCAAAGATTTCATTTCATAAACTGAATTATTAATAACCTCTTTTATTTCTGAATCGTCTATTTTACTAATTACTAAATAACCATTACCATAAATATAACGGTCTCTCTGAGCATTACGTAATTGTTGTAATAAATTATTTCGCAAACAAAATTGGTGTGCGTGCTCTATTTTTCTCTGGCTGTCATTTGGATTAACTAACTCAAAATCAAATCCAGAAACAGAATCCGTCACTAATGCTTCAATAGGTGAAATCAATTCAGGAGTTTTCTTAACATAGTCAATTAATTGCCAATATCCAGTCGGCTGATTAACAATTGGTGCGCCAATTGAAACCAAGGTTTGGTTTTCTTCATTATTTGTAAGTATCTTTAACTCTTTTGTTTTTGGCTTTTTAGCCTCTTTAAACTCATATATCGGTCTTTGGATATATGTGTTTCTATCAATTTGTTCAAATACCATTAGTATCACTTAAAAACAGAGTACGCACTATATATATATTAAGGTGGTGTGCTTTATAAATGTTTGTGTGTTAAATTAGACGTATGGTAGTAGGTACATCTTCCTCAAACACCCAACCACCCGCTGCAGAAATAGCTAATGCAACACCAATAACCAAATCATCGTGACCAGAAATGGCTTTGTATTTTTGAGTGCCATTTTCATTTATAATACCAAAGGTTTGCATTTCCTTAATAAGTAAATCAGAATGTCTAAGATCACTAGGTATTCTTAACATCTTATGTTGTAAAAGTAGATTAACATTACCCAAGATCTTTTGCTTTTCCTCATTTGTAGGGTTCCAATTTTCAACAATACTAGATAGTTCTGGGTCTTCAATTAATTTATTACCCATAGAATAAGTAATGCCTTTACGCTCAACAACTGCTTTGTCTATATTATACACCCTACATAAATTTTTTATTTGCTGAATTTGATCATATTCTGAAACACCCCTCTCATGCCAAATGAATTCTAAATTAATAGGTCTATTAGGTGCTTTACTAACCACACAAAATGCGGAATAATCAGCAGTAGAACTACTAGACATGGCAAAATCACAACCTAAATAATAGCTTTTAAATTTCTCGTCTTCCTCTGATAACTTAGGATAATCTAAATCCACGGCTATATTAAGTAATTCTAAAGGGAATATAGAATCCTCGCCACTAACTGGGTTTAACATATACTCCTGCTCCCAAGTCCAACTAGGTAATTGATTCTTTATTTTTAATAATTTCTCCATAGGATATACTTCTGGAAATGATGGAACTAATTCTCCATTTTCGTCTTCATATAAAGCAGGATACCTATAAAACAACCAACCACTATCTGTTAGAGATAGCTGGTATAAATCATTAAATAAATCATCATAACAAATAGGTGTGCCAATAAACAAAATACGACCATTACGCCCATTAGCCATTGGGGCGGTAGCATTCCAAAAGATCCTTTTTAATTTCTTCATATTAGTAGATGAATTACCATCGTCATCCTTCATAATATCATCAACAATCACTAAATCAACATGGAGCCCTCTTGTGCCAACTGGAACAGAATAAATACGATGGGTGTTCTCTGAATCGTCTTCGTGACCAGGGATATATAATTCTAATAGCTTATCAGTTTCTTTTTTAAATTTAAAATGAGAGAAGTATGGATTGGTAATTAGAACATCTCTTATAAGCCCTAAAATCCTACGAGCCATGTCTTGGTTCATAGATTGAATTAGAATATGAACTGGCTTATCAGATTTGTAAATCAACCATAATGGATAAGTACGGGAAAACACGTAGGTCTTATAATGCCCACGAGCAATCATAATTGAAAAATTGGACGTGGTGTCATTCTCAAGATTAGAAATAATCTCCTTGTGGATTTTACCAATTGGCTGTTTTACAATGTCTTTACAAAATAAACTAAATGACCGCTTGTAAATGCCAGCTGGATCAAGATTAAAATCAGTCATTTTGTGCCTCTTCAACTTTGGCGTCCTCAACAACACCATCAACTATATATTGTAACCTAGTAGGATTTAAAATCTTAATTAATTGCTCGTCTTCCAAACTCTTTAATAATAAAAAATTATTAGTAGTAAATTGCTTTGTCTCGCTGGTCTTCTTACCAACAGAAACCAACATATCTAAATACTTACGCAAAGTATCCGCAATTGAAGCCAACTCCTTTGGAGATAAATCATTAGGGTTGTTAACCATTTCATATAACTTATCCGCAACAGAAGTTAGCTTGGAAAACGTGCCACTATCATAAATCATTTGTTTTAATTCATTATAACGATTAGATATCTGCTCATTATACTTGAGCTTGAACTCGTCAAACTCAGAAATAGATAATTCTAACCCAAAATTCTCCTTGTATAAGGAACTAATTAAATCATAACCATACCCACTCGCAATACGATCAATCAGCCAATAAACTAAAATAGAATTATCAGCTAACTTAAATAACTCATTCATTTTTTGCTCTCCTCTTTTGAGAATTAATATTAACTAATTTGTCAAAAACATATTTTTTACTGACATCACATAACCCTGTACCAAAAGTGTCGGGCTGGAGATGTAACCGCTCATAACAATCAACAACATCATAAGCACAAAATTGACTAAGGATTTTAGCATCATTCTTTGTTGGCAATAATAATAAATCACCCTGCTCTGTAAAAGAAATGCTCTTTAATAAATAATGCAAAAATATAGCCATGTTCTTGGTTACGAAAACCTTATGATTGGTGCTCTTGTAACCATTGTAATTTTTAAATATTTTAGTGGTGTATGATAAATCCATAATATCACAAATTTTGCTCTAAAACAATTAATGCCTCGTCGGAAAGGTAAGGCAAGTCAATAATCTCTTGAATATCGGGGGTAATATGCAAGAGACATAACTTGCCAACCTTAAAACCGTGCTGGGAGAGTATGTATTTGTAAATTGATAACTGTAAAGCATAATGCCAATAATTGGTGTCGGGAATACCACTAAGCCGATCAAAACCATACTTGCCAAACTTAACCCCTGGAGCCTGAATCACATCATTCGTCTTCCAATCATAAATATCAATACAATCATTAACCGGATCGTAAATTAAAAGATCACAAGTCCCTGCGATGGAATACTTGCCATCATAAACCGGGAACTCGGTAAATAAAACATTATCAAAATCCAACTTGTTATATGTAAAAGCCATCACCTTATCAAAATACTCGCTCGCCAAAGACGAATAACTGTCACGGTCTGGAAGCTCGGATAAAACAAACCGCTCACATAACCGATGAACCTCCGAACCCAAATCCGCCTTGGCTCGCCACTCCGACTCCACCTGCTTTGGAGTAATACCACGCTTAAGAGCTAACTCACGACTGACCACCCCCCCACGATTAAAACGCGGAAAACAATTGGAAACCGCAGTTGTGACACTGGTTAATGTGCGGTTCTTGTAATAATAGGTATGACTTGCCTCGTCAAAACTGACACCCTTCTGATAATTGTATAAATCCAAATACGTTGAAACCTTTGACATATTATAAACTCCAATAAATATTATTATAAATATATAAATCCAAATACGTTGAAAACTTTGACATATTATCTAATCCCTAAAATCCTGATTTGCTCATCCTCACGACGACGTAACTCATCACGACGCTCCTGCAACTTCTCTAACTCCTTAGAATAATTAAACTCCTCAGAAGAACCCATGTACTCCGACATAAAAAAAACACCTACCTAAAACTGTTGAAATCTATAAACTCCGAAGCTAAACACGAATAACGTAAAGACCTGCCAGACTTTAATAAAAAATATGCAAAACCTGAATCGTAAAACATAAAAGATATTAAAGACCTTAAAGGCAATACATCAGTAAGCTCAGAATTTTTAATAATTAATGTCTCATCCATATATATCATATGATACGAAATGCTTATAAACCTTTCGGTTTGGAAGTTTTTGAATAGGTCGCGATTTTTTCCTCGTCAGTCCATATGGATAACAAACTTTTATTTCATCTTGGGGGGCGTATATTATGGACCATATCTATTTATAAATCCTTTCGGTTTGGAAATCAAAATAGATATATATATAAATATGTTGTACTACTTATATATAATGAAAAATAAAAAATGGAGATGGTAAAAATGACATACTCTAAAAAAACACTAATAGAACAAATAAAAATAAGGTTGTGTCTCTTACAAGATAAGACAGACACAGACAATTTAATAAATATTATTTATTCTTTTATTGATGAGTTAGAAAAAGAATATAATAGTACTTATTATATAACACTAAGAAAAAAAACAGAAAAGAGGAAATAGAAATGGAAAAAGAAAAAATACTAAATCTAAAAGATTTAGAAAAAAACCAAAAAAATATAACCCTAAAAGAATTAATAAATCTTTTAGAAAATAGCAAAGAAACTTACGGACTAGAATATAAATAATATATATATAAATATATTATACTAGTCCCACAGGTTCCATCGGTTCCAACCCTTAATGGATTAAGCCGAAGGGTTATTTATAGTTATTTCTACATAACTTAATTTGTGGTTATGTATAATTGAAAAAAGAAGGTGTAAAATATGAAAATAAAAACAAATTTGAAAAAGATAATCAAACAAGAAATTAAAAGAGATTACAATTTAAACGCCAAAAAAGCGTTTAAAAGAATCTTAACTAAAAAAAATATAAATAAAAGAGACAAAATAGACATTTTGTGTTTATTGTCCTTTTATTTTTACGACGGCGAAAAAGAATTTCCTAAAAAAGATTTAAAAAAAATAAAT
>JASGMZ010000117.1 GCA_030156305.1 Bacteroidales bacterium
AAAAAAGGGAAATTTAAATCCAAAAATTTGGATAAACTGCTTAGTAAAACCTTGTCAGGTTTACCTGCCTGCAGGAAGGAAATGCAGCAATCTCTTGATATTAAAACAGATTGCTTCGTCGTTCCTCCTCGCAATGACGTGGTAAAAAGTTCAGTTTATAACCATTTGTAGTTTAGAAATGTTATTTTAATAGTTAAATATTTATATATGTTACTTTATAAAATAGTTTTACAATTTTACCAGGATTGATTTCTGTTAAGGGTAAATACTTATAAAGGTGTATGTTAAAATATGAATAAATTATTAACTTTGGGGTATAAATTAAAAAAAGACAACTACAATAGCAATTGAAACTTAATCATGAAAAAAAATTTAGAATCTTCATTTCACCGTTCTTTAATTGATATTATTGAACGGCATAATAATGTATTAATAAATCTTGAAAGAAAAGAATTAATTCAACATGTAATTGAAAACCGAGAAGCTATTATTTCAAAAAATGGAGCCTTAGCTACATGGACACCGCCAGAATCGACAGGACGAAGTCCTAAAGATACCTATATTGTTAAAAGAGCGGCTAGCGAAAAAAATATCGATTGGAATTCGCCAAATAATATTCCTATCGCTGAAGAAGTGTTTGATATGGTATTTTCCGATGCCATGGAATTTTTACAACATAAAAAAAGAATATATAGTACCGACAGGGTAATTGGTGCTGACGTTAAATATGCACTTCCGGTAAAAACAATAACAAGTGAAGCTCTAACAGCACTGTTTACCGATAATATGTTTCGCCCTGTACCATCAAATATTAAAAATAGTGTTTTTGCCGGCCGTGGTTTTAACCTTTTAACCGTACCGTATAATAAACTTGATAAAAATAGGTATAAAGGGCTATTGCGTACATTACCCAATGGAGATACTTCTGATATTGCAGTGATTATGGATTATGACCGCCGGTTGGGTGTTATTGTTGGCTCTGCTTATTTAGGAAGCGTGAAAAAATTAATGTTTACGGTAATGAATTATTACCTGCCTTTTGAAGGTGTACTTCCATTGCATTGTTCAGCCAATGAGGCTAAAGATGGAACATCTGCTTTACTACTTGGCTTATCGGGTACAGGAAAAACTACTTTATCCGCAGATCCGGAAAGATTATTATTGGGAGACGATGAACACGGTTGGAGCCATGATGGTATTTTTAATTTTGAAAATGGCTGTTATGCCAAAATGATTGATATTAGCGCTGAAAAAGAACCAGAAATATACGATGCCGTAATGCACAAAGATGACCCGTTAACTCATGGCGCTATTGTTGAAAATGCCATGGTTTATCCTAACGGAGTTTTTGACTTTTCCGATACTCGTATAACTGAAAATTCCAGAGCGTCTTATTTACTTACCTCCTTAAAAAAAATTAAAAAATCATCCATTTCAGGACATCCCCAAACGATATTATTTTTAACGGCTGATGCATATGGTGTGTTGCCTCCTATATCTAAATTAAATGCAGATCAGGCAAGACTTTGGTTTTTAATGGGATATACCAGCAAGCTGGCAGGAACCGAAACCGGTGTTACTGAACCACAGGCTACTTTTTCACGATTTTTTGGACAACCTTTTATGCCTTTAAACCCTGAAATTTATTCTACCATGCTTGGTGATAAAATGCAACAATTCAATACAAAAGTTTTTTTGGTTAATACTGGCTGGTCTGGAGGAGTATATGGAGTAGGTAAAAGAATTGACCTTAAATTAACACGTGCTATGGTAAATGCTGCATTGAAAGGTGATTTAGAAAATGTTGATTATCACTATGATGAATTGTTCCATTTGAATGTTCCTAAAAAATGCACAGGAGTACCCGATAAAATTTTAACACCTGTAAATACCTGGGTAAATAAAGATGAGTATAAACTTACAGCTTCCCGGTTAGCTAATAAATTTAGTGCTGCTTTTGATGAAGCCTACGGAGATAAAAATATTAAAGAAAGTGTTAAAAACAAATGTCCGGGTAAATAAAAAACAATAGCATGATAATATTCCTTAATCCTCTTTAAAATAAAATATTAAAGAGGATTAATCTTTATTATAGAATGCTGGCAATTAACCAAACTTTGATACTTATAAAAATATTTGTTATTTTGCGTTGCTAATATAAAATAAAAACTATGCATATTGTAGTAAACATCCTTATTACAATTTTAGCTTACTTACTTGGTTCTATACCTACATCAATTTGGATAAGCAGATTTTTTTTCAATATTGATATTAGAGATTATGGAAGTGGTAATGCCGGAACAACCAATACTTTTAGAGTGCTTGGTACTAAACCCGGAATTGTAGTATTTATTGTTGATGTTTTAAAAGGATTTTTGGCTGTAAATTTAATCTACTTAACCGATTATTATATTCCCGAAAGTGGTGATTATATTAATATACAATTATTGTTAGGTATTGCTGCTATGTTGGGACATATTTTCCCTATCTATGCCAGCTTTAGAGGTGGAAAAGGCGTTGCAACCCTTTTTGGTGTGATTTGTGCAATTAGTTTTTATCCAGCCCTGATAATGGCTGGTATTTTTGTTTTGACCTTAGTTATTACCCGATATGTTTCTTTAAGCTCAATGATTTCAGGATTGTCATTTCCCGTTCTTATTATTGTAGTATTTAAAGAAACGACTTCATCGCTGGTTATTTTTTCTTTAATAATGGCTGTATTAATGTTGTTTACTCATCAAAAGAATATTGAACGCCTTTTAAATAAAGAAGAGAAAAAAGCAAATTTTTCTAAATTGAAAAAGAAAAATCGAAAGGATAGTGATTAAGAGATATCTAAAATATTTTTATAAACGACTTCCGTTTTAACTCAATGAATAATTTTTACCTTTAACTTTCTTTATTAGGAATAATATGCACATCGTTTTGAGGGAAAGGAATTTGAATTTTATTTTTTCTGAAGTTTTTATCAATAGTAAATCGAAGGTCGCTTTTTATATTTTCAACTTCAAAAGCTCTGTCTGTCCAGAAAAAAAGCTGAAAATCAAGCGATGAATCTCCAAAATCTAAAAATCGTACAAAAGGTTTGGGTGTTTTTGTTACATCAGGATGATTGATAGCACATTCGGTAAGAACTTTTGCCACGAGTTCAACATCTGAACCATAGGCTACACCTACCTGTACATAAAATCGGGTACGTTTTTGGATATGGCTCCAGTTAATTACTTTTCCGTCAATAAATTTTGAGTTGGGTATAACCAGCATAATATTATCTCTGCTTTCTATTTTAGTTGTTCGGAAACCAATTTCTTTAACTTTTCCAATTTCATCATCAAGTTCGACAACATCATTTACTTTTAAATTCCCTTCGAACAAAATAAAAAGCCCGGATATTATATCTTTAAAAATCTGTTGTAACCCAAAACCTAACCCAACTAATAAGGCGGCAGAACCCGCTAAAAGAAAAGTAATTTTAATGCCAATCGTTTCAAGGCTTAATACAATGGCAATAGTCCATAAAATATATTTTATAAGCTGATAAATAGTATTGCTTTTACCCAATTCAATGTTTTTATTGGTGTAAATTTTGCGTTTAAAAATTTTATGAATAATTCCAATAATAATTCGGGTTATAAGCAATATCAGAATCGTAGCTATAAGGTTATATACCGTAATGGTGAAACTGTCGGTTTTTATAATTGCATATTCCAAAATATCTTTAAGATTCATAGTAAATAAATTAAAATTTTGGGAGGTTTTTAATCAATAAATTCATTTTCGAGGAGTTGTCTTAACCTGTTAGGGCCAATATTTGTTTCTATATCGTCTAGTTTGGCAAAAGAAATTGCTCCGGTTTCTTCCGAAACAATAATTACTACAGCATCTGTTTTTTCAGCAATACCGATAGCTGCCCTGTGTCGCATTCCAAATTGAGGGGGTAAGTCTAATCTTTCGGTAATAGGCAAAACGCATCGTGCAGCAATTATTTTATCATTTTGAATAATTACAGCCCCATCATGTAATGGGCTATTTTTAAAAAATATACTTTCTAATAAACGACTCGAAGTATCTGCATTTATGATATCTCCGGTTTTAATAAAACTCATTAAATCTGATTTTTTAGAAATAACAATTAAAGCTCCGGTTTTAAATGCTGACATATTAGAGCATGCATTTACAATAGAATTAATATCAATTGTTGAAGGTTTGCTATTGCCAAATGAAAATAAATTTTCTAAGGAAAATTTTCGATTGTTAATATATCGTGTGCTGATAATCAGTAAGAATCTTCTTATTTCTTGTTGAAAAACAATGATTAAGGCAATAACACCAACCCCAATAACCTGCCCAAGGATACTACTCAACAGCTGCATGTTTAAGGCTTTTACCACAAGCCATGTAAGGTAAAGTGAAAAAATGGCAATAAAAATATTCATTGCAGTGGTTCCGCGGATCAGGTTATAAATCTGGTAAAAAAGGAAAGCTACCAAAAGTATATCGAGAATATCTAAAAATCGTATCGTAATAAATGTTGTAATCATAAAATAACCAAGTGCCAATAATTAATTATAACAAATGTAATAAAATAAAAATCAATCGTGCCAATTATCTACTTCTGAAGATAAATATTTTTGGGTCAACAGAATCGTTTCTTTGGCTTCTTTCACATCATGGACTCGCAAAATATTAGCTCCACCTAATATGGCTAATGTATTTAAAATACTGGTACCATTTAGTGCTTCGTTGGGAAAATGGTTTAAGTATTTATAAATCATTGATTTTCTTGATAAACCTGCCAGTA
Organism: Bacteroidales bacterium; assembly: GCA_030156305.1. Taxonomy (GTDB): domain Bacteria; phylum Bacteroidota; class Bacteroidia; order Bacteroidales; family UBA12077; genus UBA12077. The sequence continues at coordinate 4,802 of JASGMZ010000117.1, forward strand.
TGGGTAATTCAAAAATTTTAAAATCATTAAGGTGTTTTAATAATTGATAGTTATGATCTATTGTTTTTCCAAAACCAAAACCAGGATCAATAATTAGATCATTAACCCCCAAAAGTTTTAAATGATTAACTTTTTCAGCAAAATAACGGATAACCTCTTTTACAATATTTTCATATTTTGGATTATTCTGCATATTTTGTGGAGTGCCCTGCATGTGCATCATAATGTAAGGAACCTGATGCCTGGCAATAACCTCAAACATCCGGGAATCCAAATCACCCGCCGAAATGTCATTAATAATTCCAATTTTAAAATTTTCAATAACATGTTCTGCTACATCTGCTCTAAAAGTATCAACAGATAGGATGATATCAGGGAAATGTTTTCTTATAAGTTCTAAAATGGGAGTTAAACGATCAATTTCTTCTTTCTCAGAAATATCTTTAGCCCCCGGCCTTGATGAGTAAGCTCCGATATCTAAAATATCGCAACCCTCATTGATCATCTGTTGTACTCGATCCATAATTTGGGTGTGCGTGGCATATTTCCCTCCATCATAAAAAGAGTCCGGGGTAATATTTAATATGCCCATAATTCGAGGATTTGATAAATTCAATAATTCCCCCCCGCAATTGATGGTTAATTTTCTTGAAAAAAATGTATCTTTAACCTGCATTTTAAAACTCTTGTTGGGTTTTTATAACTCAACAAATGTAATAAATTTTAAGCGTATTAATACAGCACTAAATCGGTAAATCAGAATATTAAGAATATGAAATTTATTGTTATTGAAGGATTAGACGGATCGGGAAAGTCAACACAAATCAAAAATCTGAAAAATTATCTTGAACAGCATCATATTGATTATGAATATCTTCATTTCCCGAGAACGGACTCCAGAATTTACGGCGATTTAATTGCTCGATTCTTGCGGGGAGAATTGGGTAACATGGAGTCGGTTAATCCTTATTTAATTGCTCTGATTTATGCTGGCGATCGAAACGATGCCAAGGAAATTATTAACCAATGGTTAAAACAGAATAAACTGGTAATTGTTGATCGTTATGTTTATTCAAATATTGCTTTTCAGTGTGCAAAATTAAAATCAGAAAAAGAAAAAATTGAATTAAGTAAATGGATCAAGGACTTAGAGTATGATTATTATCATATTCCTTATCCTGATTTGAATATATTTTTGGATGTGCCATTTGAATTTACTAAACGAAATTTAACAAAAAAGCGAAACGGAGACGAACGAAACTATTTGAATGGCAAAGAGGATATTCATGAAAAAAATATAGATTTTCAAAATGAAGTAAGAAATATATATTTGCGTGAAGCAAATAACGATTCTCAATTAAAAATAATAGAATGTGCCGACCAAAATGGGGTAATGCCGGATAAAAATATAATTTTTGAAAAATTAATTAATTTGCTTAAAAAAGAAAATATTATTTAATAAAGCATAAAAATTGAAAAAAAATGAAAAAACTTAATCTTGTTAGCCGAATAATTTTGGGTGTTGTATTTATTTTTTCTGGATTTGTTAAAGCGGTTGACCCCTTGGGGTCGATGTATAAGTTTAATGATTATTTTACTGCTTTTGGATTAGAATTTTTATCGGTAATTGCTTTACCATTAGCTATTTTATTAAGTACATTAGAATTTGTTCTTGGATTTTCCTTGCTTTTTGCTACCAAACGAAAAATAACGGCCTGGGCAACGCTTTTGTTTATGAGTTTTTTCACCATTCTTACTTTATTTCTGGCAATCTTTAATCCTGTATCCGATTGTGGGTGTTTTGGCGATGCTATTATTATGACGAACTGGGAAACATTTTGGAAAAATGTAGTATTAATGATTTTTACCCTGGTTGTTTTTGTTCATCGGAATAAATATGAAGTACATTGGAAAAAACTAAATCAATGGCTGGTTCTATTAATACCATTTATTTTTAGTGTATCGCTTTCTTTATACTGCTATTTTAATTTGCCCATACTCGATTTCAGGCCCTATACTATTGGAACCAATATCCATGAAAAAATGGTTATCCCAGAAGATGCGCCAAAAGCTGAATACGAAACTATTTTGCTTTATGAGAAAAATGGGAAAGTAAAAGAGTTTACATTGGATAACCTGCCAGATTCTACCTGGCAATGGGTTGAAACGCAGAATGTTTTGATTAATGAAGGTTATGAGCCACCAATTCATGATTTTACTATCCAAACACCTGGTGGAAACGATATAACGGATATCGTTTTAAACGACCCTAAATTTACTTTCTTGATGATTGCTTATAACTTAAACGAAACAAGTGTTAAAAATATAGATAAAATTAATGAACTTGCCGCTTATTGTAAAGCGTCGGGCAAATGCAACTTTATTTGCCTTACGGCATCTGTTGAATCGGTTATTCAGGATTTTAAAGAAAAAACCAATGCGCAATATATGTTTTATGCTACCGATGAAATTACCTTGAAGACTATTGTGCGAGCAAATCCTGGAATTGTTTTATTGAAACAAGGAACGATTTTGGATAAATGGCATCATCGAAATATTCCAACTATAAAAGAAATAGAGCATTTGTATCTTAACAATGATAAGTATAAAAAAGAACTTAAGAATCCTGAGAAAGAAGTTTTAGCCAAAAATTAACGATAAGAAAAAATTTGTGTTAAATTTTTTAATTAAACGGTTTTTATACGCCCTGCTGATTTTGTGGGGTGTTATTACCGTTATTTTTTTCCTGTTTAATGTTTTGCCCGGCGATCCTGCTCAAATGATGTTAGGCCAACGAACGGATATCTCTACCGTTGAATCTATCCGGAAAGAATTAGGTTTAGATCGTTCGGTAGGGATGCAGTATGTAAAATATCTCAATGATCTTTCTCCTGTATCAATTCATAATGTTAAAGATGAAACCAGTTATTTTTATCTTGACTCAGAAAAATATTCTCCTTATCACTCCATTTTTACTATTAATAAGAAATATACTTTAGTGCTGAAAAAACCATACTTACGTCGCTCATACCAAAGTAAAAAACAAGTTTCTGCAATTATCGGCGAAACATTACCTAATACGTTTATATTGGCCATTGCTTCTATTGTTTTTGCAACACTTCTTGGTTTGTTTATAGGAATTATAGCAGCCCTAAAAAAAGATACTGTTTTCGATCGCTTATCCCTGTTTTTTTCTGCCTTTGGCATGTCGCTTCCTTCATTTTTTGCCGCCATAATCATCGGATGGATTTTTGCTTTTTTGTTAGCTGATATAACAGGCCTAAACCTTACCGGAAATATTTATGAGATTGATGATTTAGGGGAAGGAATGCACTTGCAATTGAAAAATTTAATCCTGCCGGCATTAACCTTGGGAATTAGGCCTTTAGCTATTGTTATTCAATTGTCGCGAAATTCATTGCTGGATGTATTATCCCAGGATTATATCCGGACAGCAAAAGCGAAAGGCCTGAGGTTCTCCAGGATTATTTGGAAACATGCATTAAGGAACTCGCTTAACCCTGTTATTACTGCAATCTCCGGATGGTTTGCCTCGCTAATGACTGGCGTTGTTTTTGTTGAATATATTTTTGGATGGAAAGGACTTGGTTTTATTATTGTTGATGCATTGAATCAATACGATTTACCCGTTGTATTAGGATGTATTCTTACCATTTCATTAATTTTTATCATTATTAATACATTGGTTGATATTGTTTATGGCATATTAGATCCCAGAGTGCGGATAAGTAATTAAAACTTTTTTGATTTATTAAACTACATTGTTGTTACGAAAATTTTGTTATCATGCAAAAAATTATAAACAAAGTTAAGTCAACAAAACCGTACGGTTACTAAGAAAAAACAACTTTTACATTTTTCATTTGATATTTGATATTCGATATTTATACTACAAATGGTTATAAACTGAACTTTTTACCACGTCATTGCGAGGAGGAACGACGAAGCAATCT
>JASGMZ010000118.1 GCA_030156305.1 Bacteroidales bacterium
CGGCCTTCGGTTTTACTCGGCAGCAAAACTAACGAAGCAATATTATATAATTCAGGAATCCCTACAGGATCTTCAAATTTTTCTTTAAAAGTTTTTTTATCGAGCTCGCTAAACAAAAATGCTAAAAATACCTTATTCCGGATTTTAGGTTCCAAATTTGATAATAATTGTTGAAACCGTTTCAGAAGCTGTCTAAAATAATCGAAATGTCCTGCGGCAATAGGGCCGGTAATTAAAAGTGTGAGTTTAAGATTATGGGTTTCCTTAAAACGGGTATAAAATTCCTCTTCATCAAAAAGTTTTTTAACCAGACTAAAGCCAATTTCAATTCGTTTACGGGTAATAATACGTGTTGGCTGTAAAAAAATAATATTTTCGTTTAAGAATTTGGATAAAGGTTTTGTTTTTCGGGCTCCTACTAAAATAGGCTTTATATATTCGGGAGAAACTAAATTACTTTCCAATACATCTTTTACCGAATAACTTATTAAGGTATCCTGATATCTACTTAATATTTTTTCAAATTGATAAAAAGTGCTTATTTTTTTTCTTTTCGTTGTATTTTGATATTCATTGGTATCAACCGCAGTACCAACTTCGGTTACATTTGCCGGATTTATGCCATTAATTTTTATTAATCGTTCGGTTTGTTGCTTATTAATATTTACATGCATCCATATACGTGAATCCCAGGGATACAACATTTCAATAATCGAAAAAAACTCACCAACATGAGCATTTTTAAAAAAGAAATCACGCGGCCCATCGGGCAAATGATATACTTTTTTATTGATTTCTTTATTTCCGCCTTCCCAGTAAAAATCGTGGTTATTATTAATTACCGGAATTTTTAAATACTCGGAAAGTAAGGCAACAGCTAAGGCTAAAGAAACATTTCCCGGATTTGAACAAACATTAATTAAATAGAGTAATTGAATATTTTCATCTACAATATAATTACCCAGATCCTTTACAATTTGTAATGTTTCTTTCCAAAATTTAATAATTAACGCATTATATTCTTTACTACCCCGCTCTATATGTGTAAAGAAAAAATCTTTATATAATTTCCAGTCATCAAAGCCTTGTATAGATTCTAATTCAAATTTTTTTACATATTCCGGTATCATTTTTCTGGATTCCGGAAAAAATTTACCCGCTATATAATGAATATTTGAAATGTTATATTTATCCTTAAAAATTTGGGTGTATTTTTTTACTTCAATACTTACCCCGTCAATTGCATATTGAAAAGTTAAAAAAGCCATGTTTGAATTACACATGAATTCTTTGAATTCCTTATAACTTCCAGAAAATTTGAATTTTGGAACTTCCCGGTTTTCTTTAATTCTGTCTAAAAACAAACCCAAATCAAACCAGGTATTGATATTTTCTTCTTTTAAATCTTTAAGTAATGATTTTATTCTTGCATCTTCTTTTTCCATAACTGTAAAATTTAATTACATATTAAAAACTAAATTATTAGTTTTACAATTCATAAAATATAGCGTTTTATAAGTTACAAAAATTAATTTTATATTCGCTTATTCTTTTATAAAACATAATATGAATAAAAGAGATAATATAATAAATTACTGGAAACCAATACTTATATCACTTTTAATTTTGTATGGAAGTATAACTTCAGGTAAAAGCCTTACTATAATTTCGCTTTTTAATTTTCCATATATGGATAAAGTTATCCATATGTTTATGTATTTTATTTTATCTCTTACTATCCTTGCTTCGCTCATACGCTCAGGTAAAAGAAAAAAAATGGATCATATCATAATTACTTTTGTTTGGGTAGTAAGCTATGGAATGCTTATGGAAGTTTTTCAATTTTATTTAACCCAAACCCGATCAGCAGACATTTTAGATATTTTAGCAAACACAACCGGGTGTATTTTAGCTATTCTTATATATCATTATATTAAAAACACCTGGTGGAAAAAAATTTTATAATCCTATTTTTCCGTCAGACTCTTCTATTTGAATTTTTAAATTTTCAATGGTTTCGTTATTAAACAAATCGTAAATTTGTTTACTTATTGGCTCATATTTATGATGTATGGGACACTGAACATCATCATGAGCAGTAGGTTTACAGGTACGTAAGCCAATTAAACAGGTATTGAAAAAATCGAGGCCGTCAATAACTTCTATAATATTTAACAACGTTATATCTTTTGCCGGTTTTGCAAGCCCAAAGCCACCGTGCGGGCCTTTAGTTGAACTTAATAACTTATTTTTGGCTAATGTTTGTAATATTTTACCTAAAAAAGGGGTAGGAATATCTAATTCTTTCGAAATTTCTTTTATTCCAATTTTTTTTTCTTCACCTCCGTTTAGAGATAAATAAATAACAGCTCTTATTGCATATTTACATGTATTGGATAACATTGCTCAATATTTTTAATGAATGGGAATTTTTTCTATTCTCCGTTGATGTCTGCCACCTTCAAAATTAGTATTTAAAAACACATCTACAATTTCCTGCGCTAAATCATAAGAAATAAACCGTGCGGGCAACGAACAAACATTGGCATCATTATGTAAACGGGCAAGTTTAGCAATTTCTGTATTCCAACAAAGAGCCGAACGAATACCCTGATGTTTATTGACTGTCATACTTATACCGTTTCCGCTTCCACAAAGCGTAATACCAAATGTATAATCTCCTTTTTCAACAGCTGTTGCTAAAGGGTGGGCATAATCAGGATAATCAGTACTTTCATTCGAATGGGTACCAAAATCTTTAATAGTATATCCCTTATTTTCTAAATTTTTTTTTATCTTTTCTTTAAAATCATATCCAGCATGATCACTTGCTATTGCTATTGAAACTTTTTTATCTCGCATAATTAATTTAATTCGTTTATTTTCAATACTCAAATTTAACCAATATATTCTATTTTATTATAAATATTTTTAATTAACAAATTTTAAAAATTTATACAATGAAGATTTTCAGCAAAATAAACCATTTTATTTAATAAGATAGTATTAATAAAATATATAAAAAATTTAAAGAATAGTAAGTTAAATTATGTTGCCTTATTTTTACTTAATGTTAATTTCTTTGTCAATTATTGTTAAATTTTTGTTAATTAAAGTCAATAAATTTTAAAAACTATTTCTTGAAATAGTAAAAGGGTATTCTATATAATAAAATTTAAGTTTTATCCAAAATATTTTTTTAGTTTTGGCTGACAAATTTCAAACAATTTGTTAACCATAAAGGTTATATTTTAATTAAAAAGTTATTAATATATATTCCTATTAACAACATGTTAATAATGATATTAAAAATCTATAAATGAATTTAATAAAGTTAATTTTTATTGTTAAAACAGGTTTAACAACTTTTTAATATCATAAAAATCAAGATAAATATTAAAAATTTTAGAACAATATTAACAGGATATTATTATTATCATATAGATATAAATTTTTAAAAATAATATAATATATATAATATGAATGTTGAAAAAGATATTTTAGCAAAAGGATTCATCGATAAAAAACCAGGAAATAATATCCATATTTTAGATGAAATCAACAAGCTTAAAAAAGAAAAAAATGCTATAATTTTAGCGCATTATTATCAAACATCAGATATTCAGGATTTAGCTGATTTTGTTGGCGATAGTTTAGCATTATCCCAAAAAGCTGCAGAAACAGATGCTGATATAATACTATTTGCAGGAGTTCATTTTATGGCCGAAACAGCAAAAATTCTCTCCCCCGAATCCAAAGTGTTAATTCCTGATTTAAATGCCGGTTGTTCATTAGCTGATTCTTGTCCGCCAGATGAATTTGAAGCGTTTATAAAAAAACATCCTCGCCATTTGGTGATTTCTTATATAAATACAACGGCCAAAATAAAAACTTTAACCGATATTTGTTGTACTTCTACTAATGCTTTAAAAATTGTAGAATCATTACCGGAAAATCAAAAAATAATTTTTGCTCCGGATAAAAATCTTGGAAATTATATTAAAAGAGTTACCGGCCGTGATATGGTTATTTGGGATGGAGCTTGTCATGTACATGAAGAGTTTTCGTTAGAAGGAATTTTAGATTTGAAAAAACGTTATCCAAATGCAAAAATTATTTCTCACCCCGAGTGTCAAAAACCAGTACAATTAGTTTCTGATTTTATTGGATCCACAGCAGCACTTTTGAAATTTACCAAATCAGATGATAGCAAGGAGTACATTGTGGCAACAGAATCTGGAATATTACATCAGATGCAAAAACAAAATCCTGAAAAAACATATATCGTTGCACCTCCAAAAGATTCTACCTGTGGATGTAATGATTGTAATTTTATGAAGCTAATAACAGTAAATAAAATTTATAATACCTTAAAATATGAACTTCCTGAGGTAATTTTAGATAATGATACCATGAAAAAAGCCCGTAAATCTATTGATAAAATGTTAGAAATTTCAAAACAATTAAATTTATAGGTCAACTATTTTGATTGAAAAGCAGGGTTTATATCCCTGCTTTTTTAGTATCTTTAAAAATTGTTTAAATCTTTCGTGGTGAAAAAGTTAATTTTTATTTTTTGTTTATTTTTTTCTGTTCAGTTTGTATTTTCACAATCAAAATCAGATACTATTTATAAAGAATATTTCCACGGTAACGGGCAAATAGCTAGTAAAGGTTATTTAATAAATGGAAAACCCGAAGGTATTTGGAAATCTTATCATATGAGTGGTGTAATGCGTTCGATTGGAAAATGGGAAAACGGAAAATTAGACAGTACCTGGATATTTTTTAACCATACCGGCGATACTTCAAAAATTATTAATTATCTGCAGGGAAAGAAAAACGGATATGTTTATACTTATTATCCTGTTTTGGATGATGGTAAAACAAATCTTCAATCGAAAGAATTATATTTAAATGATAAAAGAAATGGAAAAGCTTATCATTATTATAGAAACGGTCAAATTAAAAAAATTATTCCTTTTATTGATGATGCTAAAAATGGTTTATCATTTACATTTGATACTGATAGCAATATCATTTCTATAACCCGCTATCGCAACAATGAGATAATTTTATACGAAGAAATTAACCGTTATAATGAAAAAAATCAAAAAACGGGAGTTTGGAAATCTTTTTATGCAGACGGTACGGTAAAAGAAGAAAAAGAGTATCTAAATGGAAAACTGAATGGAATTTATAAAATTTATACTAAAGATGGTTTTTTAATTAATGCTTTACAATATGAAAATGGAGAATTAATTGAAAAAAAGGATAGTTTTACTACCGATATTGATGTAAGAGAGACATTTGATAAAAATGGAAACCTTATTTTTCAGGGTAGTTATTTAAATCAGAAACCTATTGGTGTACATCGTTATTTTGATAAAAAGGGAAACGTTAAAAAGTCGCAAATATACAATGCTTACCATCAATTAATAAGCGAAGGTATAGTACAATTAGATGGAAAAAAACAAGGGCAGTGGATTGATTATTATCCCGGAGGAAATAAAAAAGCAGAAGGATATTATCAAAATGATAAAAAAACAGGAAAATGGATTTTTTATTTTCCTAACGGGCGTGTGAAACAAACAGGTTCTTATTCTAACGGAAAATTATCCGGTAGTTGGAAATGGTATTTTAAAAACGGGCAACTTCGAAAAGAAGAATTTTATATTTACGGTTTACCTGATGGTGAATCAATTGAATATTCTGATTCAGGAACAGTCATTGCCAAAGGAAATTATATTCAGGGAGAAAAAGAAGGTGTTTGGAATTATGATATAGGTGACCAAACTGAAACCGGGAAATATATTATGGGATTAAAAGACGGGAAATGGTACAGATATTATAAATCGAATGACAAATTAGCCTATGAAGGTATGTTTATACAAGGAAGCCGTGATGGTAAACATGTATATTATTATCCAAATGGCAATATTAAAGAAATTCAATATTATCAAGCAGGACAAAAAGTAAAGTCCTGGGCTAAATATGATGAAAAAGGAGAATTATTTTTAGTTGTGCAATACAAACAAGATAAAATTTATAAAATTAACGGAGTAAAAATAGATTTTACAAATTACAAAGAACAATAGATTTGTTAAATTTGTAGAGAAATTTATTTACATGGACGAATTTAATATACGGGAAGAAAATTATTTAGACCGCGACCAGGAGTTTGAAATTAAGCTCAGGCCTTTAAATTTTAATGATTTTAAAGGGCAGTTTAAAGTGGTAGAAAATTTGCAAGTATTTGTACAAGCGGCTAAAATGCGTTCCGAAGCGTTAGACCATGTTTTATTGCACGGGCCTCCCGGATTGGGAAAAACAACTCTTGCCAATATTATAGCGAATGAATTAAATGTAAATTTAAAACTTACTTCAGGGCCTGTTTTAGATAAACCCGGCGATTTGGCCGGATTATTAACCAATCTGGAAGAAGGAGATGTGTTATTTATTGATGAAATTCATCGTTTAAGCCCGGTTGTAGAAGAGTACCTTTATTCGGCTATGGAAGATTATAAGATTGACATCATGATTGATAAGGGGCCAAGTGCACGAAGTGTTCAAATTGATCTTAATCCTTTTACCTTAATTGGGGCAACCACTCGCTCGGGATTATTAACCAGTCCGTTGCGAGCACGTTTTGGAATCAGTTTACATTTAGAATATTACGATCATGATACCTTAAGCAGAATTATTAAACGATCGTCTAAAATTTTAAATATAGATGTTGCAGCCAATGCAGCAGATGAAATTTCATCCCGTTCGCGTGGAACACCTAGAATTGCAAATGCATTATTGCGACGTGTGCGTGATTTTGCTCAAGTAAAAGGCAACGGTAAAATAGATATTGAAATTTCACGATATGCTTTAAAAGCCCTTAATATTGATAAACATGGCCTGGATGAAATGGATCATAAAATTTTATTAACTATAATTGATAAATTTAGTGGCGGTCCTGTTGGCCTTAATACTATTGCTACAGCTATTGGAGAGGATAGTGGGACTATTGAAGAAGTTTATGAGCCATTTTTAATAAAAGAAGGTTTTTTGAAGCGAACACCACGCGGAAGAGAAGCTACTGAATTTGCGTATAAACATTTAAACCGGGTACAGAAACGAGGCGATCAGCAAAGCCTTTTTAATTAAAAGCATTTGAAATTTTTTCCAATCGTTTGATATCTAAAATTTTTATTTTTCTACCATTTAAATCAATCAATCGGTCTTGTTTAAATTCGGATAAGAGGCGAATAACCGATTCGGTTGCCGTACCTACAATATTCGCTAATTCTTCGCGTGTTAATGAAATTTGTAATATCTGGCCTTCATCTAAATCGAAAATTTCTTTTAGGTTTAATAGTACTTCGGCAAGTCTTTCCCGAACAGTTTTTTGGGCAATATCCGTAATAAAAGAATTTGCCTCGCCTAATTCTTTACAGGTTTGTTGCATCATAGCTATTGAAAAATTGCCGTTGGTTTTTACCAGGCTTATTAATGTTTCGCCGGGAATAAAACATAATATAGCATCTTCAATTACTTTTGCCGACGAGCAGGCTAATTCGTTGCTTAAGATAGAACGGTAACCGATAATATCTCCTTTTTTAGCAAATGCAATAATCTGTTCGCGACCGTCAATACCTGTTTTATAAATTTTTAAAACACCTGAATTTATGCAATAAAAACCGTTGGTTCTGCTGCCTTCATGATAAATAATACTACCGCGTTTGTATGAATTGCAAACCTTTTCTTGTTCTACTTTTAAATGTTCTTCCGGTGATAGATGTTTAAAAATAGAATCAATATTGTTAATACAGTTTTCGCATGATGGGATTTGATCGCGATTTTTCATTATTACAAAAGATTACATCGGTATTATATCTTATAAAATCATTAAATAAACACTATTTTAATGTTTTAAACACAAAATTAATTTTTTTGTTTTATAATTAAGGAATTTGCTATATATTATTTAACAGTATATTTGCAAAAAATTATAATATTAAAATATGTAAAGATATGAAAACTTCATTAAATTTAAACTGGAAAAAAGGAATGGCTTTTGAAACCGAATTAAATGGGCATAAAATAGTAATTGATGCTGATGAGGCTGTTGGTGGTAATGACCTTGGCCCAAGGCCAAAACCGCTTATGTTATTGGCTTTAGCTGGTTGTACCGGTATGGATGTTGTTTCTATTTTAAAAAAAATGCGTGTTGAATTAGATGATTTTAATGTTGAAGTGGTTGCCAATGTTACCGATGAACATCCAAAACATTACGATGAGATGAAAGTAATTTATAAATTCTGGGGAAAAGATTTGCCTGAAGATAAAATTAACAAAGCGGTTAATTTATCTCAAGAGAGATATTGTGGTGTTAGTTTTGTTTATCGAAAGTATATAAAAATGAGTATAGAGATACAGATTAACCCCGAAAAGTAGAATAGTAAAAATGGCTCTATTTAATAAAGTTGGTGTTAAAAAAATTTGTTATTCAGTTCACTACATTATGATTCCAATGCTGAGCATTTCAGGTATTTTTATTTTACTAGAGCCAATAAAATTAAATGATAAATATCGAATATCAAATGAAAAATGTCAAAGTTATTTTTTTTGTAACTGTACTGTTTTGTTGTGTTAACTTTTTCATTCGATATTTGAAATTTATTAAACCTAAACACTTATATATATCCTAATATCCGTAAGTTAGTTAAGTTTTTATTTGTAACACTAAGTCACTCAAAGTA
>JASGMZ010000119.1 GCA_030156305.1 Bacteroidales bacterium
TACCTACTCAACGAAGTTGAGTAGGTATCCGATTTTGGAATCATCGAGCGAAGCGAGATGAGCTACAAAAATCACTTCGTGATTTTTGTTCAATCCAAACCTCTCGACAAAAATTCTTCGAATTTTTGTGAGTTCGACAAAAACCAAAGGTTTTTGTGAATCGACAAATCACTTTGTGATTTGTCTCGATCAGCAAATCGAAGATTTGCTTCGATTTTCTAAAAGGCTTGGAATAAAATTTACCTGTATTTATTAGTTAATTAAGTAATGCACACCACTATAGAAGGAAAGGACTATAAATGACCATTAATGAGATAATTAATAAAATACTCGTTTAGCCATTTAATAATTTTAAGTCATCCAATGTATTGACGTTTATAAAAGTCTTTTTGGTAGGATCTATCTCATTTGCATCAACGTAAAGGGGTTTTAAATTATCTATCAATTTTCTTATTGAGGAATATTTTTCTTTTTTCTCTTTTTTCACATTACCTTCATTTTCTTTTATTTTTCTAGCGAGCTCTTCAAGTACTTTAATTGAGGATTTATGATATATTGAAAAAAGAGGCTCTAAATTACCATTTTCATGTCTTGGGACTATACAATTGCATTTTTTTAATTTTGCATTGGGAATAAAATTTATTAGTTTATTTATTGAGTCTTTAGTTACAAAAGGCATGTCACAGGGAAGTACTAAAATCCATTCTGAGCTCGAAACCCTCATCCCAGATAAGATACCCACCAGTGGTCCTTTATCACTTAAAATGTCCCATGTTATTGTTTGGCAGTATTTTCTAAAAAAATAGAGCTGATTTGCTATTTCCGTATCTATGGTTTTAGTTAATGAGTGAGATTTTTTATAATTTTCCGGCCCATTTATTAATTTCAGATTTTTAAAAACAGTTATAAATGGGATTTTCATCTCGACGAGAACATCAGCTATATTTTCCACTAAAAATTTTTCATTATATTTTCTAAAAGATTTTTCTCCACCCATTCTCTTTGCTTTCCCGCCCGATAGGATAATAGCTGAAATCATCAATATCCTCCAATTAGTAGATCATTACAGGATTTTAACAAAATTTATATATGTCTTTTATTTATAGTTGTTGTACAGGTTTATCCGAACACTTAAGAATAATATAAAAACGAAGATAAGTTATAAAACCTTAAGGGTTTTATCAAATAGATAGAATCAAATAAAATATATACAAGGTGAATACCATGGAAAAAGGGAAACTGGTAAAAATATCATACGAAGGTTATGCTGATGGAAAATTATTTGACACAACAAGTGAAGAGTTGGCTAAAAAAGAAGGAATTTACAATCCAGTAATGGTTTACGATACAGTCACAGTTGCAGCTGGGGAAGGTATGCTTATTCCAGGATTAGATGAGGCACTATTGGAGATGGAAGTTGGGGAAGAGAGAGAACTTGAATTACCTCCAGAAAAAGCATTCGGTAAAAGAGATCCATCAAAAGTAAAAATCGTACCTATGAAAGAATTCCAAAAACACAATGTAAGACCAGTAGTTGGATTATCTATGAACATTGATGGAAAAGTTGGTAAAGTAGCCAGTATCAACGGAGGAAGAGTTTTAGTTGACTTCAACCATGAATTAGCTGGAAAAACAGTTAACTACAAAATAAAAATAGAAGAAGTGGTTGAAGAACCTGAAAAAATAGTCGAAGAATTAATAAAAATGTACATCCCAAAAATAAACTCCGAAGAATTAAAAATAAAACTCACAAAAAACACAGCTACAATAACACTCCCTGAAAATACCGTATTCATGAACAACCTCCAAATGATCAAAATGGGCATAGCTAACGAAATCATGAAAAGATTGGATATTGAAAAAGTTTCATTTGTAGATACATTCTTAAAGAAAAAAGAAGGGAAAAAAGAATAAATTATAAATTTTTTATTTTTTAACTAATATAATTTATAAAAATTTACAACATAATTAATTAACATATAATATATATGTAATAGTGTATTGTGTATATTATAGCCACGTGTTTCTGTTATTTTATATCTTTAATAATTTACAAGGGATATAATGAAAGATAGATTTGATCGGGAAATAAGATCCTTAAGGATTTCGGTAACCCCTGAATGCAACTTGAAATGTTTTTATTGCCATAGGGAGGGGCATAATTCAAATGGCAATAAAATATTAATGACTCCTGAAGAAATTGGGGAAATTACAAGGACTTCTTTGGATTTTGGCGTAAGGAAAATAAAGATTTCCGGAGGGGAGCCACTTTTAAGGAAGGATATAGTGCAAATAGTTGAAAACATTAAGGATGAAAGAATAAAAGATATTTCATTAACTACAAATGGGATGCTATTGGAAAAATATGCTGAGGGATTAAAAAACGCTGGATTAAATAGGGTTAATGTTAGTTTAGATACCTTAGACCCAGAGTTGTATACAAAAATCACCTGCGGAAGTCTCCACGAAGTAAATGATTACAAAACCAAAACCTATGAAACGAATATCGAGAGAACAAAAAAAGGAATAGAAAAAGCCATTGAAGTTGGACTAACACCATTAAAAGTAAATTATTTGGCAATGAGTATTAATATTAATCATTTGGACGAAATAATGAACTATTGCAGGGATATTGGGGCTATTTTACAGATTATAGAATTTATACCCACAGATGAGGAGTTAAAACAGTATTATGTTGACATCCAGCCAATAGAAAAAATGATAAGCGATAAAGCTGATAAAATAATAACAAGAAAATTCATGCAAAACAGAAAAAAATATATTGTCGATAATTTGGAAATTGAATTTGTAAGGCCGGTGGATAATACAGAATTTTGT
Source organism: Bacteroidales bacterium (assembly GCA_030156305.1). Lineage (GTDB taxonomy): Bacteria > Bacteroidota > Bacteroidia > Bacteroidales > UBA12077 > UBA12077. The sequence continues at coordinate 2,839 of JASGMZ010000119.1, forward strand.
AGCCACTGTACCAGAATTAGACTAACTTACGATGGATTTTTAAAACCTTGTTTACTTAGGGACAATAATTTAGTTGATGTTTTAACCCCATTGAGAAATGGAGAGGATATTAAAAAGTATTTTGCTAAATGCATTAATAAGCGAGAACCATACTTTAAATCATAATTCACTATCTTTTGATAACTCTAAGTTACAGATTTATTTTATATATTTTATTTATTTTTAGTTTCTATTATGTGTTTAAATATATCTTCTATTTCTCTTCCAGGTTTTGAACTTAAGTCTATAGGTTTTCCAACCAAATCACATTTTGAAACCTCATCGTTATAGGAAACAAAACCAAGTATTGGGATTCCCACTTCCTTTTCAAATATTTCTTTGAAGATTTCTTTTTCTTCTTTGTTTTTAACTTTATTAACAACTACCTTCAGGTTTGTAACACCAATATCATTTGCTAGTTTTTTTATCCTTTCTGCAGTTAGGATGGATTTTTTAGAGGGTTCAACAACTACAATCATCAAATCTACATTTTCAGTTACCTTTCTACCAAGATGTTCTATACCAGCCTCCATATCCAGTATAACAACTTCATCCCTTTTAGTTACCAAATGCTTTAAAAGTCTCCTCAACAAAACTGTAGCAGGGCAGACACAACCTCCTCCCCCTTTTTCAACTGTTCCCATTACCAACAAACTGATATTACCTTTTGTATATGAGTACTTGTCTAAAATATCATCTACCTTTGGGTTAATTTTGAAAACACTACCGTATTCTCCAACTCTTGCTCCTGTTCTCTCTTCTATCAAATCGTCCATTTTAGAGAGGGGAGTTATTTCTTCATCTATTCCAAGGGCACATCCTAAGTTCATATCTGGATCGGCATCAACTGCTATAACTTTGTAATTATTTTTTTCAAATAATCTAGCTAAGGTTGCAGATAAAAATGTTTTACCGACTCCCCCTTTTCCCGTAATGGCTATTTTCATTATATCACCTGAATGTAATGAAGGTGAGCTCCGAAAACCTTCGATTTTAATCTCTCGTTTTTTATAACTGTCCTATGTTAATAATATATTATAACCATAATGATAATAAAACATATTGCATTACCCATGGTAAATAATATATACTATTTTCATTTATTCTTAGTTTTATGTATATATGTGTTACAAAGTTTGAGAGTGTTAAAAATGAATTTGAAATCATACCAAAAATTCCTGGCAGTAGGTATATGTTCTATACTGTTATTTACAGTTTATTTTTATAGAGACCCAGAAAGAACGCCGCCACTAAATGAACGAGGCATCTGTATATCCCCTGCAGATGGAACGGTTTTATACATAAAGGAATACGACGGATTTCCAGAAGTCTACAAGGATGGCAACAAGTATGTTTTAAAAGATATTGAGAATTACTACAGAAATGGTTCCTACGTGATTGGAATATTCATGTCTCCTTTTGACGTCCATGTCAATAGAGCTCCGATTGGTGGAGAGGTTGTATATGTTAAGCACTTTGATGGGGGATACTATCCTGCATTTGGTAGCGGCGTAGAAGGGAAAAATGAAAGAAATGTGATTATTATAAAAAATGGCACAGACTACGTTGGGGTAGTTCAAATTGCCGGAATGGTGGCAAGGAGAACGGTTAGTAATGTTAATGAAGGGGATTATGTAACTATCGGACAGAGGATAGGTATTATAAAGTTAGGTTCTCAGGCTGCGGTAATATTGCCAAAAGACAAATATGAAGTACTTGTAAAAAAGGACGATAAAGTCTATGCAGGAGAAACCATAATTGCCAAATTGAAAAACAAAACATTACAAATAAATAACTAACTATTTTTATTATTCCGCCCTATAGAATAAATACCTACATAGGGTAGCATCATATTTTACATACTTATTTTTATTTTATTGAAGTGATTACTATGATGATGGATAAAGAACATTTAATGGATGAAATCTACAAAAAAGTAAAAAGCATAAGAAAGGAACTAAATTTAAAAGAAACCGAATTTGAAATAGTAGATTTGGAAATAAAATCACTTGGCCCGCAGGATGACGCAGAGAAGATTGGCAATGAAAAAACTTTTTTAATAATATATACATTAACCAGGTCTGATAAATCCACGTTAATAGGTCCTGGAGGATGGGCAATAGGAAAGTTGAGCAAATCTCTTAGGGATTTATTTAATAAAGACCTGATAATAAGGGTCGAAAGTTACGTGGATAAAGTAATACTGGATGAAAAAACCAAACATGCAATTAAGTTCTTAGAAGAAAAAAATTTAAAAATTAACGATGAAAAAGTTCTTGTTTTAGTCCAGTGTAAATACGATTTACCAGTTTTAGCATATTTAAAGGAATTTTTCCAGCCTTTCGGTATAACTTATGACCTTGGAACTGTTATTTTACCACCAAAAAACAAAAAAGCAATTGAAGATGTCCTAAAGATATTAAATATCCCACATAAGTTTATAGAACCTTTTAAATTAGGTAAGGATGATATTTTAAGTGCTATAGAAAATTATCCATGCTATAAGGTCTGCAATAGCTTGGAAAAATATGTTATAAGTGAAGCTAAAGATATGGGAATCAAATGCATAATAAACAACCATATGGATGAAGACTACGTCTTTAAGGATGGAATTCATATTGTAAATTTCCTTAAACTATTTCCTTTAAAGAGAAATTCATTAATTAAAAAATTAGAAAGTATCTTGGAGTTTTCTAATTCCCGAGCTCAGCAGATTTACTTAGACTGTCCATTGATGATACAGTCCTACAAAAAAAACAAAAACACAAAAATAAAACTGATAGAAGATATTGTATCAGATGTTTACAATGGATTAATTGAACCTACCGAAGGTTCTGAGGAAATAATGAAGATTGTAAAAATTTAAAAATGTGCAGAAAGGTGCAGGTATGAATAGAGAATCTGAAAATCCCCATTATCCTAAAATACTATTTTTTGAGTATGCAGTAGGTAGCGGAGAAATCGTTGATAAAGACATACTTGAAGAAGGTAGGTTGATGTATGATACTATTTTAAACCATTTTTTAAGTAGTGGGCACCAGGTAACTTCACTAATCGATGAAAAATATTACAACTCACAAAATAATTCATCAAATTTCAATGTTATATCTTTAAATAAAAATGACGATTATATATCTAAAATTGAAAATATTCTGGATGAAGTGGATATGGCGTTGATTATTGCACCAGAATGCGAAAACATCCTATATGAGCTAACTAAGTTAATCGAAAAACATAAGGTTATCAATATCGGTTCTTCAAGTAAGGGGGTTAAAATCGCAGGAAATAAATATTTAACCTACGAAGCCATAAAAGAAGCCGTAAAAACTCCTAAAACATATCCATTAAAAAAATATGTTATAAAAGAGACAAGCGGGTGCGGCGGTGCTCATCAGGTACTTGATGAAGAATATGTAATCCAAGAATTTGTAGAAGGAGCTCCGTATTCTGTTAGTTTTATTGTTGGACAGAATGACAAAATATATCCTATATGCTTAAACAGGCAGTATATCAACGATATATACTGTGGTGGAGAAGTAAACATAAACCATCCATTAAAGGAAGAAATAATAAAGGAATCCGAAAAGGCGCTGAGAAAAATCGATGGTTTAAACGGCTATGTAGGAGTGGATGTGTTAGTTGGTGAAAAAATAAACATTTTAGAAATAAATCCAAGAATCACAACTTCAGTTTGTGGAATCAGTACAGACCCTTCACTTGGAAGCCTTTTGGTGGATAATGCACTTGGAAGGGAAATAAACTTTACAGTTAATGTAGGAAAAAGGTTCATTAGAAAAGAAGATGGTTTTGAGTTTTTATAACTTATATTGTTTAAATCATTACTTAATATTATTTATTCTTATTCTATTCATTTTTTTCAAATTCAGCATCAACAACAACGTGCCAAACTCCTGGGGAGTATTTCTTTATTTTGTTTATTTTGTAGTCAGTTAATTTATAGCCGTTTTTTTCTCCGTGATATCTGAGCTGTTCTATAGGTCTGATATTCATAATTTTTTCTGCCACCGTGTCATGGTAATGTATAACTCCTTTATCTTTTAGGAATTCAAAGGCTTTATCTAAAAACTTATGGGTTTTTAAAACATATCCCATTATAATTCTATCTGCCATGTTCTCCATCATAACCTTTCTATTATCACTCAATATTGCAACCATATTGTCCAGTTTGTTTAGTTTTATATTTTCACAGAGATAGTGGTATGAGTTAGGATTTATCTCAATAGAATAGATTTTTTTAGGTTTTGAGTATTTTGCCATAGGTATGCTGAAATAACCTATTCCTGCAAACATGTCCACAACTGTTTCATCTGGATTTGATATATGGGCCATTCTTTTCCTTTCTTCTATATTCCCCATGCTCCACATTACCTTTGAAACATCTATTTTAAATCTACAACCATGTTCTTTGTGAATTGTTTCAGTTTCGTTATTATCGTTACTGCCCATATTACTGCTATAGATCACCCTTACACGGGGAGTTCTAAAATCTCCGGTTATATGTGTACTATATTTGACTATAGTCCTGCAGTTGGTTCTTTTAACAAGTTCTTTTATTTCATCGTCTGTTAAACTTCTTTTAACAATCAATATGTCGCCTATTTTTTGATACTTTATTTTAGATTCCCCTGGATTCTGAACAGATTTTGTTTTGGTTATGTTATCTCTGGAGTTAGTGTTCGCATTCATGCTATTACCTAATATTACCTTAATGTTAACAATTTTTAATAAATATTAAATTAAATTAAAAAAATTAATAAATTAATTTATTAAAAAAGTTAAATTAAAAAAGTTATTTCTCAAGCATTTCAGCTATTTTATTTCCAAATACTATTGTAAATTCTGGACCTTTAGCAGTTATGATGTTTCCATCTGTAACTACGCCTTCATCGACGTACTCGGCACCATTTTCTTTTAGTATGTCTATTGCTTCTTTTACAGGATATACTGTAGCTTTTTTACCTTTTAAAATACCTGCCTTAGCTAAAACCACTGGAGAAAGACATATTGCAGAAACTATTTTTCCTTTTTCATAGAATTTTTTTACAAGATCTATCAAATCTTCATTGTTCCAGAGGTATTTTTTAGATCCTATGCCCCCTACAATCATTATAGCATCAAAATCATCAACATTTACATCGTTAATAGTCCTTTTTGTTGTTGCTCTTCCCCCCAACATTCCCGTGTGTTCCCCTACGGTAGTTGAAACCATCTGTGCAGCAATATTTTTATTATAAAACACCTGCAATGGATCAAAAAGTTCATCGTCTCTAAAATCTTTTGGAGCTATAACTATCAATACAACCATTCAAACCCCCTCATTAAGTTACAAATTATAACAAAAACTATATCCGTATGGTTTATATCATTTATTATAAGTCGTTTACAATCATAGTTGTTTGCGTTAGATATTGAATATTAACTCCAATAAAATTAATCGGCAAACTGGGTTTTGTCATATATTTTAGGATCCATTTCCTTTATTTTAAAATTTAAAGCAATAATAACAACCATTTTAAAAATTTGTAATATATGAACAAATTCCAATAAATTTCGCAAACAACTAATTTACACCCATATTTTTCAAAGTTTTATTTATTATTTATAAATATAAAATTTTATAAAGTCCTAGAACGACCATAATACCAATATCATCATACGAATCTAACAAAATACGCTTGAGGGATTTCATGGAATATGTTTTTGATTATATTTATCAGAATTACGGACTAAAAGACGGAAATTACGAAAACCTTCGGTTTTCGAATCCAGTAGGTTACGGAAGCCAAAGGCTTCCGAATCCGGTAGGTTACGGAAGCCAAAGGCTTCCGAATCCGGT
>JASGMZ010000120.1 GCA_030156305.1 Bacteroidales bacterium
AGAATCAATAAGTGTATGGTGTTTTTGTTTAAATCTTGAATCTATTGCATTATCGCCCTCAATTTCCTTAACAATATGTGGAGGAATATAGTATCCTCTATTCGCAATAGCTGCGGTCATATTAGCCATTTGTAATGGAGTAATACCCAATTCTCCCTGTCCAATAGCCAGGGAAAGTACAGTTAAAGAGCTCCAGCCATTCTCGCCGTAAATACGGTTATATAATTCTTTGGAGGGGACAATTCCTTGTAACTCATTGGCAAAATCAGTATTTAATTTTTGTCCAAAGCCAAATGACATGATATACTTCTGCCATTGATCAAACGATTCATGGATAGAGCTATATTTTTTATTATCAAGGATACTCCTAAAAACATTACAATAGTAAGTATTACATGAAACTTGAATAGATTGTCTAAGATTCGTAGGGGATTTATGGAAATGACATCCAACGCGTATATTTCTTGCATAATAAGCTCCATTACATTCATATTTTGTGGATGGGAAAAGTACTTTTTCCTGTAAACCAATTAAAGCATTGATAACTTTAAATGTGGATCCTGGAGGATATTGAGCCATTAACGCACGATTAAATAAGGGATTAAGAGTGTCAGTCGTTAAATTAATATAATTCTCTGTCCGTTTACGGCCAATCAGAAGATCGGGATCGTAAGAAGGAGAAGAAACCAAAGCTAAAATTTCACCTGTCGCTGGCTCTATAGCAACTATACTCCCAATTTTATTTTTCATTAATTTTTCTCCATAGCTCTGTAAATCAGCATCAATGGTTGAGATGATATTGGCTCCCACTTGGGCTTTTTTATCAAGTTTTCCTTCGGCATAAGGGCCCTTAATCCGATTATGCACATCTACCAAAAAAACTTTTACCCCTTTTTGTCCACGAATATATTCTTCATAAGATTGTTCAATCCCACTTATTCCGATATAATCTCCCGATTTATAGTAAGAATCCTGTTCAATAATTTTATCATTTACTTCTCCAACATAGCCTAAAACATGAGCAGCAATATCGGAAGGATATCTTCTTAAAGTACGTGCCTGAACAAAAAATCCTGGAAATTTGTAAAGTTTTTCTTGTAAATGAGCATACGTTTTGGAGGATACTTGTTTTAAAAATATCGATGGCTTAAACCTTGAATACTCCCTGGCTTTATTAATCGATTCTTTGACATATGCTTTATCAATATCCAATATTTGGCAAAATTCAGTTGTATCAAAGGGTTGTAATTGTAATGGATTAACCATTAAATCGTAAGCAGCTTCATTATATACTAATAATTTCCCATTCCGATCATAAATTAATCCTCGGGCAGGATACTGCGTTACATATCTTATCACATTATTACTTGCCGACAATTTATAAGTTGGATCTACAACTTGAAGTATAAAAAGTTTAATGATATAAACTAATCCAATAACAACAATCAGGATTCCAATAATATATTTTCTAACGGCAAATGTATCCACAAACCAGGTGTTTTAAAATCGTTTCGTATCCTTACGGTAAAAATATTGCCCAATTAAAATTAATATAATAGAAAAAGAGGAGCTTAATATTACCCTTAACAATGTTGCAAAAAAATCAGAAAATCTAAAAACTTCAATATAAAATAAAAATAAGTGATGGGCAAAAACTAAAATTGCCGAATATTTTAAAAACCAGGTTCCACCATAATATTTTAATTGAGGATAAGTTTCGGATTCGTATCCATCGCGAGGAGCAATAATATTTAAAACAAAAGGCCGTAAAAAAGCCATAAAAACAGTTGCTGAACTATGCATCCCTAATGTATTAGAAAACAAATCGATGGTAATCCCTAATAAAAACGCAATTACAAGCAACAACCATTTAGGAGTTTCAAAGGGTAAAGTAAGAATAAAAACCACATAAATATACGGGTTAATATAACCACTAAATTGTATATTATTTAAAACAAATACTTGTAACAATACAAGTAAAATAAAATTTAATAAATATCGTGGAACCGTTTTACTCATTATTTTTTATTGCTTTTTGTTCTATTTCAAGTTTCTCTGTTTGTGTAAGATTTCCAATAATATTTACATAGTTTAATTGCTTAAAATCAGTTGATAATTTTACATAAATCGTATAAAAACTACCTCCTTTTTCTTCAAAGTTATCAATATATCCTATTAAAATTCCTTCGGGATAAATGGATGAAAAACCACTGGTAATAATTGAATCACCAACCTGAACATCAGCATGTAATGGAATTTCATTTAAGATTGCTGTATGATAATCTTTTCCATCCCAGCTCAACGAACCAAAGTAACCATTCTTTTTTACCTTGGCACTTATTTTAAAATCAAGATTTAAAAGTGAAATGACTGTAGCAAAATTTTCAGAGACACCTTTTACTACACCAACAATACTTCCGTTTGAAACCACAGCCATTTCTGGCTTAATCCCCTGCTTCTTTCCTTTATTTAAAGTAATAAAATTGTGCTTTTTATTAACCGAATTATTTACAACCCTGGCCGGAGTATAAAAATATCTTTGATTGAAAACCGTATCGTTAACATTACGAAAAAACAACTCTTCCGATCGATAGGTTGACTCAATGATATTTAATAATCGATTATTTTCTTCAACTAACTGTTGATTGATTTCCTGTAATGAAAAATATTCCTTTAACTCAGCCAATTTTTGATGGTATCTGCCAGAAAGTTCCCGAGTAAAATTCACCATTCGAGAACGTTGATAATAATTATTATCGACCAGTAAAGAGATAGAAAATATTTCGATAAGAATGAACAATAGGAAGAAGTGAATTCTTAATAAAAAATTTAATAAACTTTTCATCTGTTTATAATTTTTATTTTAGAGGTCAGATGGAGCTCGCCATGACAAATTAAATTCTCGCCTCACTCATTCTTTAATTTTATTATAATCATGCGAGTGTGTGTCAAAATTTTTGTCATGGCTCGGTTCATATAATTTTTCATCTTATCTTATTTTTAATTCTATCTCATCAGGAACGAGAATTTATCTACATTCTTAAGAGCTATGCCTGTCCCTCTTGCAACGGCATGAAGAGGATCCTCGGCTACATGAAACTGAATACCAATTTTATCGGTTAAGCGTTTATCTAATCCACGCATCAAAGCTCCACCACCAGCCAGATATATACCATCACTAACAACGTCGGCATAAAGCTCAGGGGGTGTTTGTTCCAAAACACTTAATATTGCGGTTTCAACTTTTGAAATTGATTTATCTAAACAGTGGGCTATTTCCTGGTAAGATATCGGTATTTCCACAGGCATAGCTGTCATTAGATTAGGCCCGCGTACTACATAATCTTCTGGTGGATTTTCCAATTCGGGCAAACAAGAACCTACATTGATCTTAATTTCCTCGGCTGTTCTTTCTCCAATTTTTATATTATGCTGATGTCGCATGTATGACTGAATATCAGCCGTAAATGCATCCCCGGCAATACGAATTGATTTATTACAAACAATACCTCCTAAAGCAATAACAGCAACTTCTGTTGTACCTCCTCCAATATCAACAACCATGCTTCCTTTGGGCTCCTCTACATCAATTCCCATCCCTATCGCAGCAGCCATCGGTTCATATATCATAAACACATCTCTTCCGCCGGCATGTTCTGAAGAATCCCGAACAGCACGCATCTCAACTTCAGTACTTCCGGAAGGAATACAAACAACCATTCGTAATGAAGGGGCAAACATTTGCGGTTTTTGATTGATCATTTTAATCATCCCACGAATCATTTGTTCGGCGGCATTAAAGTCAGCAATAACGCCATCTCTTAAAGGCCTGATCGTACGAATATTTATGTGTGTTTTTCCATGCATCTGGCGTGCTTTCTTCCCAATAGCCACAAGTTTGCCGGTGCTTTGTTCTATAGCTACTATTGATGGCTCATCTACTACGATCTTATCGTTATAAATAATAATGGTATTAGCGGTGCCTAAATCTATAGCTAATTCCTGCGTAAAAAATGAAAACAATCCCATTATGTGTTATCTGTTTTTAATGATGTAAATAAATTATTTTAATGTTTAAAATGTCTCGTACCAGTAAATACCATACTTAAATTATGTTTATTACAAAAATCAATAGATTCGTGATCCCGAACAGATCCTCCTGGCTGAATTACGGAGGTAATACCTGCCGAATGGGCTATCTCTACCGAATCAGCAAACGGGAAAAAAGCATCAGAAGCCATTACAGCACCCTTTAAATCAAATTTAAAATTTTTCGCTTTTTCTATGGCTTGTTTTAATGCATCAACTCTTGATGTCTGCCCTACTCCACTTGCACATAACTGTTTGTTTTTTGCTAAAACAATGGTGTTGGATTTTGAATGCTTAACCACCTTATTTGCAAAAAGCAAATCTTCAACTTCTTTATCTGAGGGTGATTTTTTTGTTACCGTAGTTAAATCATTCCTATGCTCAGTCTTCAAATCCTTATCTTGTACAAGAGCACCATTTAACATGGAGCGAAATTGAACTTTCGGAAAAGAATTTGATTTTTGTATTAGAATTATACGATTTTTCTTTTGTTTTAAAATTTCCAGTGCATCTTTATGATATGAAGGGGCTATAATTACCTCAAAAAATATTTTGTTTATTTCTTCGGCTGTCGTTTTATCAACCGCTTTATTCGTAATTAAAATACCGCCAAATGCAGAAACAGGGTCTCCGGACAATGCATCTTTCCATGCATCGCTTAAATTATTTCTGGAAGCTATGCCACAGGCATTATTATGTTTTAATATCGCAAAAGTTGTTTCTTCAAATTCACTCATTAACTGAACAGCTGATTCAATATCTAATAAATTATTATAAGAAATCTGTTTGCCATGTAACTGCTCAAAAATTTTCTTTAAGTCTCCAAAGAAGAATCCTTTTTGATGAGGATTTTCACCATACCTTAATTCGTTAAACGGAGTAATACTTTGCTTAAATACCGGCAAATTAAAGTCCTGATTAAAATAATTAAAAATAGCAGTATCGTAATGTGAAGATACATCAAAAGCTTTTAATGCAAATTCTTTTCTATCCCGGATTGATGATTCTCCATTATTCTTTTCCAATAATGTAAGCAATTCCTGATACTGATTTTTTGATGGAACAATCAATGTATCTTTAAAGTTCTTTGCGGTAGCACGAATTAGTGCAATACCCCCGATATCAATTTTTTCAATTATTTCCTGTTCTGTTGCTCCAGACGCTACGGTTTGTTCAAATGGATATAAATCAACAATTACTAAATCAATGGTTGGAATAGTGTATTTATTTAATTCTTTTTTATCATCAATATTATCTCTACGGGCAAGAATTCCACCAAAAACTTTAGGATGCAGCGTTTTAACACGTCCTCCGAGAATAGATGGATACTCGGTTAAGTTTTCTACAGCGGTTACAGGAACACCTAGTTTCTCAATAAATTTTTGGGTTCCTCCTGTTGAATAAATCGTAACGTTTAATTCATTAAGCTTTTGAATAATCGGTTCTAAATCAGCTTTATCGTAAACGGAAATAAGTGCTGATTTTATTCGTTTTAAGTCATTCATTTACACACAATTATTAAATTGTCACAAAAATAGTTAAAAATTCTTGATATTCTTTAACTTTACAAACCTAAAATTGGTAAATCTTTGGCGATATTATGCACGATTGAATTACCGGATTAATGGTTCGAAAATATAAATAATCGTGTAAAAAAAAAATTTGGATATGTATATTTGTTAAAATCTTTTAAAAACGATTATTTTTATAACGGATGCTCTATTTATTACTCATAAAAGAAAGTTTTCTTTTTGCTTTTAACGCACTAAAAGTCAACCGATTAAGAACCATTTTGACGCTTTTAGGGATAACCATTGGCATTTTTGCCATCATTTCTGTTTTCACGGTTGTTGATTCCTTAGAAAACAATATCAAAACCAGTTTATCCTCTTTGGGTGATGATATTGTTTATGTGCAGAAATGGCCATGGTCAAATGAACCAGGTGAAGAATATGCCTGGTGGGAATACTTAAATCGCCCGCTACCCTCCTTAAAAGAATATGAGCTTATAAAAAAGCGTTCAGACAAAGCTCAATATGTTAACTTTGCTGTTTCAACCATGCGTAAAGTAAAATATAAAAATCTTACCGCAACGGATGTTATCATTTGGGCTAACACCCACGAATTTGAAAAAATCCGAACTTTTGAGTTGGAAAACGGCCGATATTTTACACCTTTCGAATCAGCTACCGGAAAAAACATTTGCTTAATTGGAGATCAAATTTCAAATGACCTTTTTAAAGAAATTGACCCGGTAGGAAAAGAAATAAAAATTCAGGGACGAAAAATTACTATTGTAGGAAAAATAACAAAAGAAGGAAAAGATATTTTAAATACCGGCGGAAGTTTAGATGAAATGATTGTTTTACCCGTAAATTTTGCAAAAACATTAATTGATATCAAAAGCGATAATGCTAATCCAATGATAATGGCTAAAGCAAAAGAGGGAGTCAAAATCGCTGAATTAAAAGATGAGCTGAGAAGTATTCTACGATCGGTACGTACATTGCATCCACAAGAAAAAGATAATTTTGCGTTGAACCAATCCAGCATATTAGATAGTGCTTTTAAAAGCATTTTTAGCGTAATAAATCTTGCCGGATGGTTAATTGGGGGGTTCTCGATTTTAGTAGGTGGTTTTGGGATTGCAAACATAATGTTTGTTTCTGTAAAAGAAAGAACCAACTTAATTGGAATACAGAAAGCTCTAGGAGCAAAACGTTTTTTTATTTTGCTTCAATTTTTGTTCGAGTCGGTTCTGCTATCAATGGTAGGCGGAGTTATAGGACTTATTTTAAATTTTTTAGGGAGCTTGTTTGTCAACACACAAACTGAACTTACTATTACATTAACTTTTGGAAACATCCTTTTAGGATTAACGATCTCAATTGTGATTGGTATTGTTTCGGGATTTGCTCCTGCAAGATCAGCTGCCCGTTTAAATCCTGTTGAAGCTATAAATACTGCTTTTTAATAAAAATTTAAGATGCAAATATCTAAAATTTTCTTATGATTGATTATATTTATGCCATATTATTAAAAATGTAAACTCAAAAAAACCAAAATTATGATGAAAAAAGTATCTGGATTATTACTTATCGCTGTAGTGTTATTTTCCTGCGGAACTAAACAGCAAAAAGAAAATCAGGAAACTACTACAAACACATTATCAGCAATATCTGTTGATAAAGTTTTATCGAACACCTCCGATTATGTTGATAAAGAAGTAATGGTAGAAGGTTTGGTAAATCATGTATGCTCGCACAGTGGCAAAAGAATGTTTATCTTAGGAGAAAATTCTGATAATGCATTAAAAATTACGCCAAATGATAAAATTGGAATTTTCGAAAAGGAGCTTGAAGGAAATAAAGTGATAATAAAAGGGGTATTAAAAGAATTAATTATTGATGATGAATATGTAGCTCAGCTTGAAAATGAAACTGCTGAAAATATGGATAATGAAGCGCTTCATGAACATTCTGGCGGAAACCACGAAGAAGAGGAAGAGGCTGCCGTTGACAGCTCTAAAATAAAACAGATTGAACAAATGAAAGCGGACATTGCTGAATCGGAAAAAGGATTTGTTGCACAATACTGGATTGAAGCCAGTGAAGTAGAAGTAATAGAAAATGGCCAAACAGAAAAGGCAGAGTCGACAGAAGATGCAGAATAACATGCTCACGATGACGAAGAGGGCCACTCTCATTAATCAATGATTATTCTGATTTCCAAATCAAAAATTTAAATAGTAAGTTTGTCCGAAAATTTAACCCTTTTCGGACATTTTTTTCGTAAATATTATTGGCATGAAACATCCATGCACTAAAGTTCATAAAAATGGAATGAATAGAACATGGATGTTCCACGAGGCCAATTAATGAACTAAAATATATTCATGTGAAACTAAGAAAACTTAACAGAGCCTTACACCGTGATTTAGGTTATATATTTTTTGCCATGACGGTTATTTATGGACTATCAGGTATTGCTTTAAATCATATCAATGACTGGAATCCTAATTATGTAATCAAAACAAAAGAGATACATATCCAAAACACTCCTTTAAATCACGGCCAGTTAACCCGCGAAAAAGTAATTACCTTATTAAAAAAATATGCTCCTGACGAGAAATATAAGAATCATTACTTTCCATCAGATGATGAAATAAAGATTTTTATTAAAGATGGCAGTGTAAACATAAACACCCAAACCGGTTCAGGAATGATTGAAACATCAAAACGCCGTGCTCTTTTTCATCAGGTAAATTATTTGCACTACAATCCTCAAAAATGGTGGACCATTTTCTCCGACATTTATGCTGCTTCGTTAATAATTCTAGCTATTACCGGATTATTTATCCTCAAAGGGAAAAATGGGATTACAGGCCGTGGAGCCTGGCTAACCATATTGGGGGCCTTAGTTCCTCTTATTTATCTGTTACTCTATTACTGGAAAATCTTTTAAAAGAAATGGCTCTATTTAATAAAGTGGGTGTTAAAAAAATTTGTTATTCTCAAATATATGAAAAAGAGTTCACTACATTATGATTCCAATGCTAAGCATTCCAGG
>JASGMZ010000121.1 GCA_030156305.1 Bacteroidales bacterium
TACCGAGGGTTTTGTTGGACGCGCAGCAGTACCTTCTGGTGCCTCAACAGGTGTTCATGAAGCAGTTGAACTTCGTGATGGCGATAAATCAAAATTTCTGGGCAAAGGAGTGTTAAAAGCGGTTGAAAATGTTAATACAATTATTAATGATGAATTACAAGGATTTTATGTAGATGATCAAACTGCTATTGATAATGCTTTGATAAAACTCGATGGAACAGAAAATAAAGGAAACCTTGGAGCTAACGCAATGTTAGGCGTTTCGCTTGCGGTAGCAAGAGCTGCTGCAATGGAATATGGTTTGCCTTTGTACCGATATATTGGAGGAGTAAGTGCTAACACACTTCCTATTCCTATGATGAATATTCTCAATGGAGGACAACACGCCGATAACAAAATTGACATCCAGGAGTTTATGATAATGCCTGTTGGGGCTAGCTCTTTTAGCGAAGCCTTAAGAATGGGAGCTGAGGTTTTTCATAACTTAAAAGCGGTGTTAAAAGCTAAAGGACAATCAACAAATGTTGGCGACGAAGGGGGTTTTGCACCTAATCTTTCCTCTAACGAAGAAGCTATTGAGGTTGTTTTAGAAGCAATTGAAAAAGCAGGTTATAAACCTGGCGATGATGTTTTTATTGCTCTTGACCCTGCAGCATCTGAATTCTACGATAAAGATAAAAAAGTTTACCATTTTGAATCTACCAATGAAGATTTATCTTCAGCTGATATGATTAACTATTGGAAAACATGGGTTGAAAAATATCCAATTCTTTCTATCGAAGATGGTTTAGATGAAGATGACTGGGATGGCTGGGCTGAATTAACCAAAGTAATTGGTGATAAGGTACAAATTGTAGGTGATGATTTATTCGTAACCAATGTAAAAAGACTTTCGCAAGGAATTGAGAATAATGTTGCTAATTCAATTCTTATTAAGGTAAATCAAATTGGTACGTTAACCGAAACAATAAATGCAATCCGTTTGGCTACTGAAAATTCCTATACCTCGGTAATTAGCCATCGCTCTGGAGAAACAGAAGATACAACCATTGCGGATTTGGCTGTTGCTTTAAATACCGGATTAATTAAAACCGGTTCTGCTTCACGTTCCGATCGTATTGCCAAATATAATCAACTGTTAAGAATTGAAGAAGCTTTAGGAAATTCTGCAAGATATTTAGGAAAAGATTTTAAATTCTTAAAATAAAATTTTTTTAATGTAATCGTAAAGGTTGGTTCCTGGATAGAGAACCAACCTTTTTATTTTTTGTTAAATCTTTAAACACTACAATTCTTTTTTGTATATTTCATTTTTACTGATTTAAAATTATACTATGTCATTTCAATCATTAAATCAATTTATAGAGCGATTAGAAGAAAAAGGCCAATTGGTAAGGGTTACCCAAAAGGTAAATCCTGAATTGGAAATTACAGAAATTACCGACCGTGTTTCAAAACAATCGGATGGGGGCAAAGCCTTGTTGTTCGAGAATACCGGAACAAGGTTCCCTGTATTAATGAATGCAATGGGCTCTGAAAAAAGAATGGAATTAGCCCTGGGAGTAAATAATTTGGATGATATTGGCAAAGAGTTAGAACGTTTGTTTGTTGATTTTTCATCACCCAAAAACAGTATTATTGAGAAATTAAAAATGCTTCCTAAGTTATCGGGTATTGCCTCATGGATGCCTAAGTTAGTTAAAGGTAAAGGTAAATGTCAGGAAATTATTCATCACGATCCGGATTTATCCATTCTTCCGGTATTAAAATGTTGGCCCGAGGATGGAGGGCCGTTTGTTACTTTGCCAATGGTTATCACTAAAGATCCGGTTACGGAGATTAGAAATGTGGGAATGTACAGAATGCAGATTTTTGAAAAAAATCTTACCGGAATGCACTGGCATAAGCATAAAGTAGGAGCGAGACATTTTGCTGAATACAAACGGTTAGGTAGAAAAATGCCTGTTGCTGTTGCTTTAGGTGGAGATCCGGCTTATACTTATTCTGCTACAGCCCCTGTTCCGGATAATATTGATGAATATATACTTGCAGGGTTCTTACGAAAAAAAAGCGTTGAACTGGTTAAATGTATTACACAAGATATTGAAGTGCCCAAAGATGCTGATATTATTATTGAAGGCTATATCGATCCTGAAGAAGAATTTATTTGGGAAGGCCCTTTTGGTGACCATACCGGGTTTTATTCTTTGGCCGATTGGTATCCAATGTTTCATGTTACTTGTATTACTCACCGTAAGGATGCAGTTTATCCGGCAACGATTGTGGGTGTTCCCCCAATGGAAGATGCCTGGATTGGAAAAGCTACAGAACGAATTTTTCTCGCCCCTATAAAAATGGCTATTTTACCTGAAGTTATTGATTACGATCTCCCCTTTGCAGGTGTTGCTCATAATATAGCAATTGTTAAAATAAATAAGGCCTATCCCGGGCAGGCGCTTAAGGTAATGAATGCTTTATGGGGCGCTGGACAGATGATGTTTAATAAGATATTGATTGTTGTAGATCAAAACGTTGATATTCATCAATATCACCAACTAATAGAAATTGTAATAGATAATATCAATCCATCTGCTGATTTCCATTTTATGCAAGGCCCGCTGGATATTTTAGATCATTCTTCTTCAAAAATGGCTTTTGGCAGTAAAATGGGAATTGATGCAACTACGAAATTTGATGAGGAGTTGGCTGGTGTTATTGAAAATAATGATAATGAGTCATTAAATATTGAAGCTATTAAAGATGAATTTGTCGAAATTGTTGATGCTAATTTATTTTTAGCTACAAAGTTTGGTGTTTTAATCCTGTCGGTTAAAAAGAAAGATAAAACCCATATTGAAAACCTGGTTAAAAAATTATTTCAAAGCGAGGAGTTTAAACACATTAAAATGTGTGTTCTGGTTGATGATGTGGTAGATGTGTCCGATTGGAATTTGATATTATGGATTGCCTCAGGGAATATAGACCCTAAAAGAGATTCAATCATTTTATCAAAACAAAATAATACTCATTCGTGTATTTTTATTGATGCAACAAGAAAAAGAAAAGGGAAAGATAATTTTAAAAGAGACTGGCCAAATATTGTTAGTTCAAGTTTGCATACGATAAAAATGGTTGACGAAAAATGGAATAAATATAATATTGGCGAATTTATACCATCTCCTTCGTTAAAATATCAGAAAATGTTATATAGTGGAGGAGCAATAGCTGGAGAATAAACTTAAAGTAAATTTAATCTAAACATAAACCTTTGCTTTATACCGAATATATATTAAATTAGCAATATATAAATGAAGCGTATTAAATACATATTGCTTTCCTTAATCATAGGGTTTTCCCCACTCTTTTATCTTGGAGCTATTTATGGACAGCTCCTAAATGTAAAACATTTTACCATTGAAGATGGCTTGTCGCAAACAAGTGTTCAATGCCTTATGCAAGATCGTGTGGGTTTTTTATGGATTGGAACCCAGGATGGTTTAAACAAATATGACGGATATTCATTTCTTCGTTTTAAAAACGATCCATCCGATACAACCACTATTTCAAATAATTATATTCATTGTATTTATGAAGATAATGAAAATAATATTTGGGTAGGAACCAATTACGGACTTAATAAATTTGACGCAGAAAGGCAGATATTTATTAGATATTTAAAAGATGATGCTGATCCTAACACTATACCAGAAGATGAAGTTTACGCTATATTTCAGGATAAAAAAGGTTTTATTTGGCTCAAAACGGAAAGATTCTTAAGTCGCTTAAATCCTAAAACCGGTAAATTCAGGCATTACGAACATTTTAATGATATATTTAGTTTTATTTCGGTAGATGCTAAATTTTCAATTTTTGAAGATCATAAAAATCAACTTTGGGTAGGAACCAAAGATGGGTTAAATTATTTTGATCGAGAGCTTGAAATATTTAAACGTTATAGCCATGACCCTAACAATAAAAAATCATTAAGTAGCAACCGGATAAAAGTTATTTTTGAAGATAGTAAGCATAATTTATGGATAGGGACAAAGAATGGACTTAACCGGTTTAATTGGGATGATGAAAATTTTACCCGCTTTTTTAATGATTCCAAAAAAACAAATCGCATCAGTAATAATGTTATTAATGATATTTTTGAAGATTCTGAAGGGAACTTATGGATTGCTACTGATGATGGATTAAGTAGATTTAACCGTGAAACGAATCAATTTAATGTTTATAGCGAGTTTAAATTTGAAAATAATATAATCCTTACAACTTCAATCACATCAATTATTGAAGATAGAACCGGAATTTTATGGATGGGTACATTTCAGGGTTTAATAAAAATAGAAAAAGGAAAGAAAAAGTTTAATCTTTATGCAAAAAACAAAAAAGGAGAATCGTTATTTTCAAATAATTACATAGCATCAATTTTTACAGATAATGATAGTATCATTTGGGTGGGAACCTGGGGAACAGGTTTGCATATTTTTAACCGAAAAACAAATAAAGTCACTCGTTATTTTACAGGCAATAGTTCGTTAAAGAACGATTTTGTGCATAAAATCTTTAAAAGTAGAAATGGTGTTTATTGGTTGGGCACACAGGATGGGATTAGTTTCTTTAATCAGGAAAACAAAACATTTTCGGAGTTTGAGGATAAAGAAATTATCCAGATGATGAACAAAAACAGAATTTATGATATCGTCGAATCTGATTCGGCTAATTATTGGATTGCGACAAAATATGGGTTACATAATATCCAGAATAACTCTCTCGTTAAAAGTTATATTGCTACTGAAGAAAATAAAAATACAATAAGTTCCAATCTTGTATATGACCTTTTACTCGATTCCAAAAATAATCTTTGGATTGCTACCGATTATGGATTAAATAAGCTCAATTTATCATCCGGAAATATTGTTCAATATTTTAAACCAAAGGCTCAATGTAATGATTGTTTAAGTTCAAATGAAATTCTATGCTTATATGAGGATACCGCAAATCAAGTGTTGTGGTTGGGTACAGTGGCAGGATTAAATAAAATGGATTTAAAAACCGAGCGATTTACAGTTTATACAGAAAAAGACGGATTGCCAAATAATCTAATCTATTCTATTTTAGCCGATGATGATGGGAATTTATGGATGAGTACCAATCGAGGATTATCTAAATTTAATCCTAAAGATAAATCTTTTAGTAATTTTGGCGTTTCAGACGGGTTACAAGATTCTGAATTTAATCATGGTGCTTGTTTTAAATCATCATCAAACGAAATGTTTTTCGGAGGAATTGCCGGATTTAATTCTTTTTATCCGGATTCAATTCAAATAAACGAGATTGTTCCCAATATTGCTATTACCTCAATTGAGCTATTAGCAAATGATAAGCTTCAACAAATAACCATTGGGAAAAATAATCGTATCAGGATCCCTTATAAAAATAATCTTATTACCATAGAGTTTGCTGCACTTGATTTTACAAATCCTGAAAAGAATAATTATGCCTATAAGATGGAAGGGATTGAGGAAGAATGGATAAATCTTGGCAATAGGAGGTATGCCTCATTTTCAAATTTGTCGCCTGGCGAATATACATTTAGGGTAAAAGGATCGAATAGCGATTATGTGTGGAATGAAGAAGGGGCAACCTTAGAGATTGAAGTTTTAACGCCATTTTGGAGAACTAAGCTGGCCTTTGCATTTTATATTTTATTAATTCTTTTTTCAATATACTGGATTTTTCAATACAGAACTAAAACACTACGAAAGTCAAATCAGGAGTTAAAAGAAAAAGAGTTAATTGCTCAACAGGTTGCCAAGCAAAAAGAAGAGCTTAGCATTAAAAATAAAAGTATTACCGACAGCATTGTTTATGCAAAAAGAATTCAAGAAGCACTCATGCCCTCTTTAAGATACTTTAAATCCTTACTCCCTTCAACATTTATATTATATAAACCTAAAGATATTGTTAGTGGAGATTTTTACTGGATAAATATTAAAGATGATAAAATATTTATTGCCGTTGTAGATTGCACCGGGCATGGTGTACCTGGTGCGTTTATGTCTATCATTGGCTTTGAACTTCTACGAAATATAACTGACGACCAGAAGATTGACGAAGCAGATAAGATTTTAGAGGAGTTAAATAGAGGAGTATCTATTACTTTTGGAAAAGAATCTGAAAATGTTCGATTAAAAGATGGGATGGATATTGCGCTTTGTGTTATTGATAAGAAAAAAGCTGAGCTAGAATTTGCAGGTGCTTTTCGTCCTCTGTATTTTGTACGTGATAATAAAATTGAAGAAATTCGAGGCGATAGATTTTCGGTAGGATTACTTGAAGATGGGAATCATGAACAAATAAATAAGACCGTGATAAAATTGAAAAAAGATGATATTTTTTATCTTTTCTCTGACGGATATGCAGACCAATTTGGCGGGCCTGAAGGGAAAAAATTTAAATATCGACGATTTAGACACCTGCTACTAACTATTCATAAATTACCTCTCGAACAACAATTAGCCTACCTCGATAAAAGTTTTGAAGAATGGAAAGGAGAACAGGAACAAGTAGACGATGTGTTAATCGTAGGAATAAAACCCGAAATAGAATAAAATTAGTTCCAGTATAATAATTAGAACTTCAGGATTAACCTAAATGTTGTTCTATTTTTTTGATTAATGTTTCAATCTGAAAAGGCTTGCTTATGTAGTCGTCCATACCTGCAGCAAGACATTCTTCTTTATCTCCTAAGAGTGCATTAGCGGTAATAGCAATAATTGGTGTGTGTGTATTGCTGCTTTTTTCGATATTTCTTATTTTTTTGGTCGTAACAATTCCATTCATGATGGGCATTTGAATATCCATTAAGATAACGTCGTATTTAATTGAGCCAAATTTATCGAGGGCTTCTTTACCATTGTTAGCAACATCCACGTTTTTAACCGCTTTTTTTAAACTTAGCAATACAATTTTTTGATTAATAAGGTTGTCTTCAACCAATAAAACATTCGCATCAGAAAGCTTTATAGCAGTATCCGATTTAATCTCCTGAATTGAGGATTCTTCTTCTGTCTTTGTTATTTCAGTCATCAAACTGCCTTTGGTAAATTGAATGATAAATTCGAATTTGAATAGGTCAGGGGTAACATCTATATCAATGGTTCCACCTATTGAATCTATACTTCGATTGGCAATATTTAAATCGAGTAATTTTATTAAGGCTGCATTGCGCTCTTTTTGCGATTTTATAGTATTTTGAATTTTGGTAATCTCTGGTATATGCACGAAATCATGTGTGGATATTTTGAAAACAATGTCTATTGTATTCTTTTGTTCGTTTTGGCTATTAATGTCTAATTGTATCGTTTTCTTGCCACTCCTGGCATTTTTTAAGATATTTTCAATAAGGTTTAGAAAGATCTGTTTAATTTTTACCGGATCTCCATACAATTGATAATTTAATTCATCAGAAATATTTATCGGAAATGAAATATCGTTACTGTTTACATCGGCAAATAAATTAATGGTATTGCTAATGGTAGTTTCTAGGTTAAAATATTGATTATAGTCCTTACTTTGTAAAATATCAACATTCGATAACTCAGCAATATTATTCACTACATTAACCAGATTATTGGTCGAGGCCTGAATGGTATCTATTAAGTCGCGTTGTTTTTCGTCTAACTTAGAATTGTTTACAATATTTGTTACGACTACAATATTATTTAAGGGTGTTCTTATCTGGTGTGAAATTTTTGAAATAAAATCTTCTTTGGCTAAAGTTTCTTTTTGAGCTTCCTCTTTTGCTGTGATTAATT
Organism: Bacteroidales bacterium; assembly: GCA_030156305.1. Lineage (GTDB taxonomy): Bacteria > Bacteroidota > Bacteroidia > Bacteroidales > UBA12077 > UBA12077. Next base: position 7,824 of record JASGMZ010000121.1, read on the forward strand.
TATTTTGTTTTTGCTCTAAAAGCGTTAAACAGATATTTGCAAAAATTAACGAACCGATAAAAAGTAATACATAAAGAATAATATAAGATACTGAAAAATCGAAGATTGTTTCAAAAAAATACGGCATAATTAGTCCGATAATACTAAGTGGGAAAAAGATAAGCGATGCTTTTGTTCCTTTTTTGCTGCCTAATAAAGCAACGAATAATAAAGGATAAAATCCAAAAACCAGAATTCCCTGATTGTAAATATTCCCTGCAAATATAAGCCATAGAAAGTAAGCAGATAATACTAATGTATAAATGTGTAAAGCTGATTTTAGATTTACTTTTGCCTTAAACCAAAAGTGGTTAATTATTAGAATAGTAAGAACCGAAAAGGCAATAAAGAAATTAAGATAACTAGCGCCTATTATGTTTATAATACTAAATATCAATAATAAAAGAATAGTTATTGCACTATAAAAGTTAAATATAGTTGCCGTATGGAAGTTGTCATTTTCAGGATCTAATTTGTCAGGATTGACACTAAAAAATTTTATAAGTTTTTCTATTCCGTTCATAAAATTTTATTCTTTAAGAAATCAACACAATATACAAAATTTGTATTTGCTTTTGTAAATTTACTAAATATAACCCATAAATTTTTATACTTAAAAAAAAATATGTTTTTTTTTAACAAATTCAATACATTGCACAATTAATAGTAATTTTGTTCATTTTCCATTTTTATCATCTTTTGATACCAAGTTGCGTTCAATCA
>JASGMZ010000122.1 GCA_030156305.1 Bacteroidales bacterium
GACAGCACCTCCAATAGCTCCCTGATCGGCAAAACGATTCTCAATATAAGAATATTTTAATCCCACATTCACTTTTAAATGATCGTCAAAAAAGCTGGGTGAGAGTCTGAGATTACCGGTAGCTCTTTCGTTGTTACTGGTTTTCAGTATACCATCCTTGTTGGAATAACTTCCTGATACACGGTAAGGGATATTAAAGGCAGAACCGGAAATTCCCAGGTTGTGCTCCTGTCCGATGGCGGTTTTATAGATCGCATCCTGCCAGTCGGTATTTGCATTTCCCAGCTTATCTGCTGCTCCGTCAGAAATAATCCCATCATTATCCAATTGAGTTACTAAATCTCTGTACTCATCAGCAGAAAGCACATCAACGGTTTCTTTAATTTCACTAATGGACATATTGGAGGAATAGTCGATAGACATTTCAGCTCCTTCAGTACCTTTTTTTGTAGTGATTAAAATTACACCGTTGGATGCTCTGGAACCGTAAATAGCAGTAGCCGAAGCATCTTTTAAAACCGTAAAGGTTTCAATTTCATTCGGATTAATGGAGTTAAGCACATTGCTCATACCTGCAATAGTGGTATTATCTACAGGAATTCCATCAACAACGATCAATGGATCATTGCTTGCGGTAAGGGATGAGCCACCACGAATGCGAATCGTAGAATTACTTCCAGGAGCACCTCCATCAGAGATAATGGAAACACCGGCAACTTTACCGGTTATTAACTCCTGTGGCGAGGTAATAGACCCCTGATTAAAATCTTTGGCGGAAACCGTTGAAATAGCTCCGGTGGCATCTTCTTTGCGTACCTGGCCATAACCAATGACCACAATCTCCTCCAAAAGCTCAGTTTGTAGTTTTAAGGCAACATTAATAACCGTTCTATTGCCTACTTCTATCTCTTGTGCGGCATAGCCAATATAAGAAAACAATAAAACAGCATTTTCCGGTACCGTAATCGAATAATTGCCATCAACATCCGTAATTGTACCAATTTCTGTATTCTTCGCCTGAATATTAACTCCAGGCAAGGTTGTTCCATCATCAGCATCCGTAACGGTACCTGTTACCGTAATCTGAGATAAAACAACGCCAGGAATAAGAATTTTAAGTAATGTTAAAATTAACGTTAAACGAATCTTTTCCATTTTTTTGATAATTTATTTAGGGTTAAATTTTCATTGCTAAAATTACAAAAACACTCCACCAAAATCAATCACATCTCAGTTATTATCAAACATTTAGAAAGGTATAAAAGTTGCGTACCTATTGTTTCAAACGTTTGCGAAATGAATTTAAAGGAGACTAAACTTTTATAATATATTTTTATTTTTATAAACTTTTTCTTAAATTTTCGTTAAAATATTTGAGGATTGAATTTGTTTTCCGTTCTTTTATAACAAAAATTTAACATTATTGTTTTAACCATGAAAGGCCATCAGGTTACGATAAAAGATATTGCAAAAATTTTACATATTTCTCCTTCAACGGTTTCCAGAGCGTTAAAGGATCATCCGGATATTAACCCGCAAACTAAAAAAAATGTACAAGATTTAGCCAAAAAACTGAACTACAAACCCAATTTAGTTGCCTTAAGCCTTTTGCAGCAAGAAAGCAAAATAATAGGCGTGATCATCCCTGAAATTATTCATTATTTCTTTTCAACCGTAATAAGTGGTATTGAAAAAGTGGCTAATGAAGCCGGTTATCATATCATTATTGCCCAATCGAATGAATCGTATTATAAAGAAGTAGAAAATGTACAAGCCCTGCTTTCCAGCAATATTGACGGTTTTATTATATCTATGGCCAAAACGACCATGCAGTTCGATCATTTTAAAAATATCGAAGAAATTGGGGTGCCTATGGTATTCTTTGATCGTTCGTGTGATGTAGTCAACGCCGATCGTGTAATTGTGGATGATTTTGATGGTGCATATAAAGCAACCAAACATTTAATTGACAATGGATGTAAAAATATCATTCACCTGGCAGGCCCATTAAATCTGGATATTGGGAAAAAAAGAAAAGAAGGATATCTTGCTGCACTTAACGAATCGAACCTGCCCATACACGATTACTCAATACAGATATGTGATACTAAAGAACAGGCTTTACAATTAATTCCGGAACTTTTACGACGACACCCTCTTATCGATGGAATTTTTGCCGTAAATGACCTTACCGCTGTTGGAGCCATAAAAGCTATAAAATCTATCCATAAAGATGTTCCTAACGACATTCTGGTAGTGGGGTTTGAGAATTCTTTTATCTCTCAGATATCAGAACCCGAGCTTACGACTATTGATCAAAAAGGGTTTGAAATGGGACAAAATGCGGCAAGATTATTACTCAAAAGAATCCACAGCAATGAAAATTACGGCCCGGTGACCACCATTTTAAATACTGAACTGGTGCAAAGAAAATCGAGTATGAAAAATTAAAAAAAAAGCAACAGGCCTTTTCCTGCTGCTCCTGGTAACGAGAAATTTCAACGCATCTTTTTTATACTAAGATATTATAATTTTATTGCCGTTTCATAACCGTCTCTAATTGCATCCTGGGCTTTACCGGGTTTTGATGCATCACCAATAATGTAAACAGGCTGCTTCAATTGATTTTTTTCAAACGGATTGTACGATTTCATACCGGTAGCCAATACGATAACATCAATATTTTCTATGGTTTGCTTGTAATCCGGGCCTTCGATTTGCACCTTATCATCACAAACTTTTTGTATTTTTGTATTCAAAAAGATGTTTACGTTGTTGTGCTGAAGGGCTTTCAGGGTTTGTTTTTGTTCAAGCATTTCCATTCCTCTAGCAATTTCACCCAACATTTCGACAAGAAAAACTTTGTTTCCTTTTGACAGCAATTTTGCGGCTACTTCTGTTCCTATTAATCCACCTCCCACAACAAGCACCTGTTTATTTTCAGGTAAATTATGGTTTTCGAGCACTTCTGCCCAATAGTATTTTTTCAAACCTTCAATAGGAGGGATAACAGGTTTTGAACCGGTGGCTATTACTATTTCATCATAATGTACTACATCATCAATGGTGGCTTCTTTTTTTATCACATTGATATTGTTATCCTGAATTTCTTGTTTAAAATAATCCACAATTTTTATCAAAGAATCTTTGTGTGGTGGCAAAGGTGCCAACAAAAACTGCCCTCCCAATTTGTCTTTTTCAAAAAGGGTTACTTTATGGCCTCTTTGGTGGAGTAAAACGGCAGCCTGCATGCCTGCGAGCCCACCTCCCACAACAATAATATTCTTGCTTACAGATGCTTTTTCAATTACTTCGTTTTCGTGCCCAACAGCAGGATTTACCGAACAACCCAGTCCACTTCCGCTTCTTACACCACCTAAGCAACCCTCGCTACAGGCCAAACATGGCCGAAGATTTCCTTTTACAAGGCCTAAATATTTCCCTGCAAAATCAGGGTCTGCTAATAATGGACGGCCTATGGCAACAAAATCTGCCTTAAATTCATTCAGAACCTTATCGACATCTTTAAACTCATTGATTTGTCCGACATAAATTACGGGGATATCTACCGCTTCTTTAATTTTGTTGGCCAATTCCCATGTTTTTCCTTTGGGAACAAACATGTGTTGGAAAAACCACGGCGGAGTACTGCATACTGTACCTGCAGAAACATGAATAGCTTCAACTCCCTTATTCTTAAGTATTTTAGATAATTGAATCATTTCGTCGATTTTTATTCCGTCGGGAATCATTTCTTCACCACTAATCCTGATAATAACAGGCAAATTCACTGCAGATTGAACAGCATCTAAAACAAGTAAAGGAAATTTTATTCTGTTTTCAAAGCTTCCTCCATATTGATCGGTTCGATCATTTACTTTTTGAGAAATAAACTGTGCCATTAGGTAACCATGCCCAAACTGAAGTTCAATTATATCAAAACCTGCTTTTTCGGCACGTATTGCAGCATTTTTGAATAATTCAACAACAGACATAATATTATCTTCCGTCATTTTTTGTGGAATTGCTCCTCCATTTTCACAAGCTTTGTTGGTAGATGAAAGAAAAATATTAGCAGGAATTTTGGGATTTGCCATTCTTCCCGGATGATTCAAATGAGCAATAACTTTAGCTCCCTCGGCATGAATTGATTTGGTAAGCTTCTTTAAACCCTCCAATTTGGCATCATTATCAATCCCTAATTGTGTGGGCAATTCTCTTAATCCTGGTTCCATATACAGAGGTTCCACGGTGACTGCCCCCAAATATTTACTCCTTTGGTTATAAAAATCAAGATGCTTTTGTTTTACTACTCCTGTGTTATCGCTGTACCCAAGTTTAATAGGTGGAAAAATAAATTTGTTTCTTAAATCTAACATAATCAGTTTATTTTTTAATGAAAAATCTTATAATGAGTTGTAATACCGATATTTGTTCAATCCTGCCTCCCGATAGTTATCGGGACGGCAGTCAGGTGTATAATTTTAGTTCACTACCGTTCCTAAAATTATATTGAACATCAATCGGCATTATATAGAATGTTCAAAAATATCAAAATTAAAATAAATATATTTAATATTGCATGATTGAACGCAACTTAATATAAAATTAATTTTTTTCAGGAGTTTTAAAAGATTTATCTTTCATCTTTAAAAATTTTGATTTTTCCTCTTCTGTCATTATCCTTATTTCATATTCAAAGTCTAAACCCAAATTATGAAGGGGTTGAGAAACAGACTTTATAAGTTCACCATCAACGGGCAAATGAGCAAAAGGAAATGCAAAAACCATAGATACCTTATTGTCGATTAATTTAATATCCGTTGCAACCCCCAGATTAATCAATGAACATTTAATACCGGGATAATTAACTCTTGAAATAATATTTACTACATCTTTTAATGTTAGTTGTAATTTATTTTTTCCTTTCAGATTTATCGGGTCCCAAATAACCAATATTAAGGCTCCGTTTTTAGATTCAAACGGGCCATGTTCATCCCCTTTGAAAAAAATCTGATACGAACCTTCCGGAAAGTATTTGCCCTGGCTCGTATAATCTCCCTTAATAACAATATGTTGTTCAGTGGTTATATGCGAATGCGGAGACATATAAAAGTTTTCTGGGAGTTTTAAAAGAACGGTTTTACAGCCATTATCATCTCTTAAAATTTTTCTTTTAGTCCCATTAAAATATTCATTGGCATCTTCCCAATTTTCTTCATCAAATAAATTCATGATATCTTTCATAACATTCCCTCCAGGTTTTAATTAATACGAATAACAGTTAATAAACAATCTGCCTCAATTAAGGACCACTAAAATCAACCGACATTTTCAACAACCATTCTAGTACTGCATTCAGGCCATAAACATCAGCCAGTCTCATGAAAACCCTTTTTATATCCCTCGTACTTTCTTAATTGCCATTCTTCTATTGTTTTATTTATGTGTTCTACATTTTCTGACTGACAATTAATGCATATGAGGTTTTTATTTTTATCTGAAGTAAATACGGACTGACATTGATTACATTTATACCAATCTTTATCAAAATATACATCCCCCCCTTCAATCAGAATAGATTTCCCTTCGGCTAATGCTTCTGAAATTTTTTTCAATCCGGAATTATAAATTCTTGTAAATGTTGGCCTGGAAACATTCATTATATTTGCTGCAAATTTTTGAGCCATCTTTTTATAACCTACAAGCTGCAATGCTTCATATTCTTCAAAATGTAGCGAGATTTTATCATGAAACCAATTAGGGATTCCAAAAGGCTTAAACCCCCTTAAAACTGGCGGGGATTCTACTCGTCTTATTCTTTTTCTTCTGGGGGCCATAGCAATTCATATCAAACTTACATTCACAAGATAATGAACCTGGGTTCAAAACACAAATTTTTTGCATGTAATTTTTTCCTAAACCCTAAATATGTAAGTAAATTGTGATAAGTAAAATAACGAATAATAATCTATTCATTATCATACCTTTTAAATTTACGATTAGGATAATTTTTGGAGCTTTTATCAGCAATGACTTGTCTCCCTATTATATCACTCCTATCCTTGAGGGTTTAGTGGTTGTGACCAGATCAATGGACAGGAAATACTTTTAAAAGTATGTTTACTATTTCCAAATTATATGGACAAACTCATCTTATTTAAATAGTCTGTTTAGCCTATATAATAGTTATTTAACTCTTTTTTAAAAAAGGGAAAAAATACAAAAAAAGCAGCAGGGAAAATTCTACTGCTTTCAGGTAGCGAGAGGCGGACTTGAACCGCCGGCCTCATGATTATGAATCATAATTTTATACTATTTGTATTACTATCATTCTTACTACATACCTTATCAAATACCTTGCAACACGCAAAAAATAATAAAACAAATTTATTAAAAATTATTATTATTTGTTATATTTGTGTATCAAATTATGTATCAAATATTAAAATATCATGGACGCAAAAGTAACAACCGGGATTATTTTAGATACTCGCAGAAAAAAGGAAGATGGAACCTACCCTGTTAAACTACGATTAACACAAAAAGGTAAAAGAAAATATTTCAGTATTGACAGTAAAACTCTAAGTTATTCATTTACTAAAAGAGAGTTTGAAACAATAATGAAACCGGATTCAAGAGGTAAAAACAAAGATTATAGATTAAGTTTCAATAATATTGAAAAGACAGCTGCAAAAATTATTGAAAATATGCCTGTATTCACATTTGACGGATTTAAAAAGGCTTTTCAAAACAAAGGGAATAACAAAGACGTTTTTAGCTTTTTTACTACTTACATAGAAGACTTAAAAAAAGAAGGGCGTATAAATTATGCTTCTACTTATGAAACAACCCTGAAAACATTAAAAAACTACCATAAAAAGAAGGAATTTTTATTTAATGACTTAACAGCAAAATATTTAAAAAACTTTGAATTATATCTAAAAGCGGATAGTAAGTCGGTTACAACTATTGCAATTCACATGCGAAATATAAGACGGATTTACAATTTAGCAATAAAACAGGGTGCTGTAAAATTGGAATTATACCCTTTTGGAGACAGAGACAGCGAAAAATATCAAATACCGGAAAGTCAAAATATTAAAAAAGCATTATCAAAAGACCATATAAGAAAAATAATGAGATACAAACCACTTGAAGGCACACCGGAACATTTTTATAGGGATTTATGGGTATTTTCCTACTTATGCAATGGTATGAATATGGCTGATATATTAAGGCTAAAGTATTCAAACATTGATAACGATAACATTTTATTTATAAGGCATAAAACAAGCCGTAAACGAAAAAATAAGCCTATCCAGGTATCAATGTTGCCACAAGCAAAAAAGATTATAGAGCGTTGGGGAACTAAACCTGTATTTTCAAGTAATTACATTTTTTCAATTCTTACTGATGGATTAACACCTGAACAGGAAGTTAAAAAAATTAAGCAGGAAACAAAGCAGGCAAACAAGTATATTAAAAGAATTGCAAATGATAAATTAAACCTGGGAGTTAAAATATCAACTTATACAGCGAGACATTCATTTGCATCTATATTAAAACTATCCGGGGAGAACGTTTCTTTTATATCCGAAGCAATGGGACACTCCGATTTAAAAACAACGGAAAACTATTTATCCAGTTTTGATGACAAGCAAAGAAAAAAAGCAGCTAAAAAATTATTATAAACCAATGAATAATATGAACTTTAAACTTTTCGCTTTGGAAAGAAAAAAAAAATTTTTTGTTTTAGAGCTTCATTCTATTCATTCTATTCATGATTGAGATGAAAAATTTAAGTAAACACCAATATTTAGGAAAAATACCTGAATGGTATAACGAATTTTATAATGTATCTTTTTTTGGTACTGATAGAATATTTTATAAGCCGTTAAAAGTTACTTATAACAATGAATACATATTTTATATTTATAGACCATCTGTAAAATATTTTTTAGAAAAGTTTGCCAGTAAATACAGCAAAGAAGAAAAAAAAGAAGTGTATAATTCCATATCACAAGGTTATAACATTGGAGTAAAAGAATATAATAATACCTTCGACTTAACAGAGACCGGAGCTAAAAGACTGTTAAATGAACTTGAGAGGCTGCAAAAGATACCTTTTAAAGAAACTCATGTTAATTTTGCTGAATTAAAAAAGTGTGGAGAAATCGAAGGTCGTATTAATTGTATTTATGGAATAATGGATTCAAATTATGACTTATTCTTTACATATGAAATAAAAAAAGTAGATAGTTTAAAAACTCAAAACATCTTAGCTTTATATTTAGCATTAACAAAACAAGAATTACCCAAAGATAAAGAAGGTTATGACTTGTTAATGGATAAATATAAAATTCCACGAAGCACAGGAAAAAATAAAAGATATTATCATACTTTTAAGACTGATTATTCTAATTATAAACATCCAAGATATAGACAAGAATTATTTACTAAAACTACTGAGGTAAATTTATTAGAAAAGTACGAACTTATTTTAAAATATTGTGAATCTAATAATTTACCGGAACACAAGGATATTGTTGAAAGAGAATATGAGGATTATAAAA
>JASGMZ010000123.1 GCA_030156305.1 Bacteroidales bacterium
ACGCTCGCATTGGCAACCAGTCATTTACGTCAGTAAACTCCTGGCTGCCAATTCTTCGCAAGCCTTGTTCTTGACGTTTTTTATTACGCCACTAAAAAATCTGGTGTTTTCTAAGATGCACTAATTATTAGTTGGGTCATAAAGAGGAAGGGTAAACGTAATAGTTGTTCCTTGATTTATTTTACTGTCGATAAAAATATCGCCTCGATTTATTTTAACAAATTCTTTGCAGAAAAATAATCCCAATCCTTTTCCTGTTTCTCCTTTAGTCCCATTTCCGTTACCATGGGCTATCTCAAATACTTCTTCTTTATATTTTTCTTCAATGCCAACACCCGTATCTTCTACACTAATTTCTGCCACATCAGATTTTACCGATAGCTCAACCTTAACGGTTCCTCCTTCGGGAGTAAACTTTATGGCATTATTTAAAAGATTTCTTAATACGGTATGAATCATATTTTTATCCGCAAAAACAAATATATCCTCTTTCACTTCATTTACTAATTTAATATTTTTTAATTCAGCAGCTGATTGATATATAGTTAGGGCTTCAACAACCAAATCTTTTATATTAATCATTTGAGGTTTATATGGGAATCTACCCTGCTGGCTTAATGCCCAGTTTAAAAGATTATCGATTAAAGTTAATAGGTTGGTTACAGAAAGTTCCAGGTTATTGGATAATTTTTTTAACGAATCATAATCCTGCTCTTCAATCCATATCGGTATCAATTGAGCAATACTATCGATAGAAATTAGCGGGCTACGCAAATCGTGGGCAATAATTTGAAAAAGCTTGTCTTTTGTCTTGTTCGCTTCGAGAAGTTCATTATTCTGCTTTGCAATTTCAACTCGTTGACTACTAATTTTTTTATTCTGAGAAGCCAATATTTGATTTATTTTTTTTCTTTTTTTACTATCATTCCAAAAATATATAATTAATCCCAGGGCTAAAATAATGGCAATAATTAACACAGTCCGCTGAAATTTTGCCTGTTTATTCTCTATTTCATTTTTTGCAAGTAGTGTTTGCTGTAAATCTTTTTCATTTTTTAGTAATGCTATCTCCTTTTCCCGTCGTTTCGCTTCATATTTCTTTTCCAGTTCAATTATTTGCGCTTTTCGGTTCAGGCTAAAAATACTGTCCTCGTAATACACATAATCCTTTAAATATTGCAATGCTTTTTCAGCATTACCTATTCGCTCATATACCTCAAAAAGGTTTCTGGATAAGCGATGCTGTTTCCTGATATCTTTTACTTCCTTAGCAAGGGCATAGCTTTCTTCGAGGTATTTAATCCCTTTTTTATAATTTCCTTCTTTAATATATGTATTTCCCAAACATTGAATGGAATATACTATAAGTTCTTTATTCCCCACCTGCTTACCTAATTCAATGGCCTTTAAAGCATATTTTTTGGCATTATCAAATCGTTCAAGTTGTTCGCTGTTAGCTGCTAAATTATGATACAACAAAAAACGATCGTAATTATTAGACTCCTCTTGTAAATGATATAAAGCCTTTAAATAATATTCATTAGAAATTTTAAAATTTTCAGTGGGAGAACCACTGAAAGCAAACTGCTGATAAACATTCCCAATATTCATATATGCATAATGCATATATGATGTTATGCCTGATTTTTCTCGTAATTCAAGACTTTTTTGATAATATCTCAAGGCTTCCTCAAAATTCCCCAAATCATAATACAGAATTCCTAAATTATTATATATAAAAATTATTTTTAACGTATCGTTAATACTTTTAAAGATTTCTAACGCATTTAAAAAACAATCTACTGACTTATCAAAACTTCCGAAGCGTTTATAAACATTTCCTAATCGGTTAAGGTTAATCGCACGCTCATAATCCATTGACAGGCTATCGAAAATGGAAAGTGATTTATTGTAATAAAAAAGGGCTGAATCGTATTCAGACTGGGATTTATAAACAATACCTAACTGACTTAATGCCGAAGCATATCCTTTGGTATAATTAATATCCTGAGCTATTCTGAGTGCCTGTTTAACAATAACATATGCTGAGTCGGTGCTGTATTTATACATTTTATAGGATAAATCGGTAAGCCGGTCTACTTTAACCGAATCATCGGGCAAATGATAAATAACCTTTTTTAGACTATCCAGATTAGAACTATAGGATTTCGTTCCGGGAAAAAATCCCGAAACAATCTGAATAATCAATAACAGGAACCATTTTTTCATTTCAAACAAATGAATTATTCTGTTTCTCCGTTCTCTATTCCTGTCTGGCCCTCTCCGTCAGAATCTCCTTTTTTCAATATATTATCGTAATTTTTAACGATAATTTTAATTTTTTCCAGTTCTTCAATTTTTTCAGGAGTTAATTCAATGGTAAACTCCTCCATTTTCTCTGGCTCTATATCTATCAAATCTTTCTTTTCGCACAGCTTGATTCTCACTTCCCAGTAATCACCGGTAAATTTTTGTTCTATAGCTTCTTTATAACAAACACCGGGCATTTTAACCAAAACTTCCAGTCGGTAATTGGCCGTTCCTTTAGGATAAAACAAGTTGAAATAAGGATAATAAAGTTTCATGGCAGAGATTATTTTGTAAAACTAAATCATGGTTTAAAGTTAACATAAAATTTCTTTCATACAATTCACACAGATCAAACTTTGTTAACATTTTATTATCAGTAAATTATCTGTCTCTGCCATTCAAAAAGAGCTACGGCCAAAGCATGAGAAACATTTAACGAAGTATTATTCCCCATAAGAGGAATATGAACGATTTTGTGGCATTTATCAAGAATATCTGGATCAATCCCTGATTTCTCACTTCCAACCAATAAAACAATTTTTTGGGGCAACCGGGTTTGAAAAATATTTTCGGAATCACTGGCAGTTTCCACAGCAACCCACTGATAGCTTAGAGGAATTGCTGTTTCAAGTGTTTCCTTCTTACAAAACTGAAAGTTTACAGACTCAAAACTCGACGAAGCCGTTTTTTTAACCTTCGACATACGGACAGGCTCTCCCTGAGAAATAAAAATGACCTGTTTACACCCCGCATTATCCGCCAGGCGGATAATATTTCCCATATTCTCGGGAGTTTTTATATGACAACCAACAATAATCGGTGGAGAGATGGATGCAGGATAGCGGATATTGCGAAATAATACTGCAGAGTGAATGTATCTTTTTCCCATCATCAATCCGTAATTATCCGATCCATCTTTATGTCATACTGGCCTGCAGGAATGCTCTCCAGCATCTGAAAATCAAAGCATACTCCAACCTTTAGCGCATTGGTTTTGCTTAACAATTTATCATAATAGGCTTTTCCTCGTCCAAGGCGATTATTCTGCCGGTCGAAAGCTACTCCCGGGACAATAACTAAATCTATTGTATCAAGTTCTTTTTTATATAATTCTTTGGGTTCTTTAATGCCAAAAGCAGCTCCCTCCGTCATATCATCCAGGCCTCTAAATACCCGGAGTTCTAACTCATCTCCTTTTACCGATGGTAAAATAATTGTTTTGGTTTGAAACCACTTTAAAACAAAATCATGGGTATAAACTTCATCATCCATCGACCAATAAGCCATTAGGGTATCGGACTGTTGAAATTCAGCCCATTGCTCAACCTGCCCGAAAATTATTTTTGATTTCGCTTTTTTCTCATCAAGGGTATACTCTTTTTTTAATTGTTTGATATACTTCCTGATTTCTTTTTTTTGCTGATTAATCATCAATGAAAAAATTATACAATTAACTTATACCCTTTGCCATGAATATTAAGAATTTGAATAGATGGGTCGTCTTTTAAATATTTTCTAAGCTTGGTAATATAAACATCCATGCTGCGTGCATTAAAATAACTATCTTCCTGCCAAATGGTTTTTAGGGCAAAATTACGCTCTAACACATTATTCATATTGTTACAAAGTAATTTAAGCAACTCCGATTCTTTTGTGGTTAATTTTTGTGTTTTTTCTCCATATTGAAGGATTTGTTTTTGCGAATCGAAAACATATTTGCCAATAGAATATTTTTCATTTTGCCCGGAAACATTGTTAGGCTTTGTACGCCTTAAAATAGCTTTAATTCTAAAAAGCAGCTCTTCCATACTAAAAGGTTTGGTCATATAATCATCAGCTCCTAGAGAAAATCCTTCAATAACATCTTCCTTCAGGGATTTTGCCGTTAAAAAAATAAACGGAATGTCCGAATTAATTTTTCTTATCTCTCTGGCCAATGTAAAACCGTCCATTTTAGGCATCATAATATCTAAAATACATAAATTATAACCATGCTTTTTAAACCCTTCAAGAGCCAATACACCATTAATATAAAGATCGGTCTTAAATCCTTTAGCAATTAGATATTCTTTTAATAAAGCGCCAAGATTCTCGTCATCTTCGGCTAATAAAATTTTAACATTGTTATCATCCATTGTTTATATGATTATTTGGAATAAATATTTTAAACTTTGTCCCTTTTTTCAATTCAGATTCCAGTTCAATGGAACCACCATGTTCTTCTACAATTTTTTTCACATAACTCAATCCTAGCCCAAATCCTTTTACATCATGCACATTTCCTGTTGAAACCCTATAAAACTGATCAAAAACTTTTTTCTGATCTTGTTTCCTTATTCCAATTCCATTATCTGCAATAAAAATATTGATTCCTTCTTTATTATTCGTAGTTGAAATCGTAATTTCAGGAGTACCATCACTATATTTTACTGCATTATCGAGCAAGTTAAAAATAATATTTGTAAAGTGTACTTCATCGACCCAAAAAATAGAATTATTCGCTTTTAGATTTTGAATAATTTGCCCATTGCGGTTTTTTACCTGAATCTCAAAGTTGTTTACTACATTTTCAATAATATGATGCAAATTCAGTTCTTTGCGTTTAAGTTTGATTTGTCCCTGATCAAATAATGCTGTTTTAAGCACTTTTTCAACCTGATAACTCAAGCGTTTACTTTCATCATCGATTATTCCAGAAATATAATCCATATTTTTTGTTTCTATCGGGATGCTTTTATCTTTTAACATTTGTGAAGCAAGCGAAATGGTAGATATCGGAGTTTTTAATTCATGGGTCATATTATTCACAAAATCATTCTTAATTTGAGATAGTCTTTTTTGTTTAAACATAATATGTATTGACAATGAAAAACCTAAAATAATGATCAGGGTAAGAAAAATAGAAGAGAAAGCCATAAATCCAGTAGATTTAAAAATAAAAGTTCTTTCGTCAGGGAAATAGATGCTGAGAAAATTATTTTTTGCAAATACATCGTTTGGAAAAAGGCGGCTGGAAAATTTTTCCACCTCTGCATTAACATCATATTGATCCGATTGGTACACTATTTCATCATTATTACGAGTAACAGCATATTCAACATTTATATCAATACCAAGATCATTAAAAGTTGTATAAATAATCTCTTCAACAGTTTTTTTATCAATGCGATCTTTTAAATCAACATCAATCTGGATTAATTTATTTACAATATTTTCAACAAAAACAGTCCTGTTCTTTAATTTTTCAGTAAAATCTGAGGTTATTTGCAGCTTTCCTATCGATTGCTTTTTTTTAAAATCACCAATTTGCATGTTGGAAATATTACTAAACTGCATATTTTGTGAACTTAAGGCCTGGAGTTGTTTGTTAATACTTAACGAGTCGGTATTTCGAAAAATAAAAACTTCTTTCTCTTTATCGGTTGTTGACAAACTAAACGCTCGTTGATTGATTTCATTTAACCGATAGTTTACCGATGGGCTGCCCGATATAGAGATATCCTGATAAGGTTCAATTTCGTTTATAACTTTATAAACCATCTCGCGGTTTTCGATCTCTTTAACAATATTATCCAGCCCATTACTTGCCAGTTGTTTAAATTGCTCATGCTTAATTTCAATAGCATTTTTGATCCAGTAAACCTGAACAAATATTAAACCTATAAGGGTAATTGATAATACTACTGTAATAATCCAAAGGGTTCTTTTTTGCATAACAATGCAAATATAAGTGCTTGAAGTATTAGAAATGAATTATTTAACATTATTTAACATAGGTTTAAACAACTTAACTAATGTTTGCCCTACTTTTGTTGTTGACAATAAGCAGTAAGAATGTAATAAATTGTCGTAGATTAAATTTTAGGGTTAGGAAAGAGAGAAATCATTCTCTCTTTTCTTTTTTTAAAAGATAAACATATTAAATAACTTACTATTAAGGTTCTCAATAGAAAATGCAGTAATTACAATATTTATCTTTTTAATATTTTGGATAATATCGTTGATATTATTAAAATTATCTTCATTAGAAACCTTTAAAATATAATCGATATTCTTAAAATCAGGTAAAAGAAATCCTTTTTCAGATTTATTGGAAATAAGATAATAACTTAATCCATAATCATCCGCAAAATGATACATCGAATAGTTTACTTCAACTTTAAGTTTTGGGTGATTAATTTTAAAATCATCCGTTTTAACTAAATTCCAACCCAATAATTGATTTAATGCCCAACTTATTCTATAATCGTTTTCATGCGAAGCAATTCCGATCAAATAAAATTCGTTATCGTAATCAAACGGTAATTTATGTACTTTCCTTTTTAAGTTCATAATAAATAATTATAAACGAATATAGAAATTATTTTGAAGAATATAATAGAATAAAATTTTTTTTACTGCTTATTGCGATATACTGATTATTTTGTCTAAAGCCATCTGAGAAGCATTTTGTTGAGCTTCTTTTTTTGAAGCTCCTTTACCGGTACCCAAAATTTCATCATCCACTTTAATCGTTGAGGTAAAAAACTGTATAGTACTTTCTGTACTCTCTATTTCTTCGTCGACAAACTTAACACTCAACTTATTTTTCTGCGCCCATTCAATAATTTGACTTTTATAATCGGAGTCATTATTTATTAACTCGTAAAGATTAATATTCCCTTTAATCACTCTTTCCAGAATAAATTTTTTGGTTTTACGATATCCTTTATCAATATATATAGCACCAATAAATGCTTCCAGGGCATTTCCATAGATGTATTTTGTACCATTCATTTTTGATTGCGCAACAATATGATATTGTAAACCAAGATTAAGGGCAATTTCATTCAGTTGTTCACGACTAACAATCTTGGATCTCATTTTAGTTAAAAAACCCTCTTGTTTATAAGGAAAATAGGAAAACAGATAATCAGCAATAATTGCAGCAAGGATTGCATCTCCTAAAAACTCAAGCCGTTCATTATTAATAAACTGATGATTTTCAGATATTATTGAGGCTGACTTGTGGGTAAATGCTATTTTATATACTTTTAAATTAACAGGGTACATTCCTGTTAAAAAATGTATCAGTTTATAAAACTTTTTATTGTTTGAAAAAAAATATTTTAATGGAGGGATATGTGCAAGTATCAATTTTTCTTATTCGGTAAATTTACTAATAATAATGGATGCATTATGTCCACCAAAACCAAAGGTATTACTTAAAGCAGTCTGTACTTTACGTTCTTGTGCTTTATGCAATGTTAAATTAAATTTACGATCAATATTAGGATCCCACTCTTGATGATTTATGGTTGGGGGAACAATATTTTTATTAATTGCACAAAGTGCAGCAAGTATTTCAGCAGCTCCGGCGGCACCAAGCAAATGGCCTGTCATCGATTTTGTTGAGCTAATATTCATTTTATAGGCATGCTCACCAAAAATTTCTTTAATACCTTTTAACTCTGCAACATCTCCTAGTGGAGTAGCTGTTCCATGCACATTGATATAATCAATTTCTTCAGGATTCATTTGAGCATCACTAAGTGCATTTCGCATTACGTTCATTGCACCTAATCCTTCGGGATGTGGGGCTGTAAGATGATGTGCATCGGCAGACATTCCACCCCCTTTTACCTCAGCATAAATTTTTGCGCCACGCTTTTTGGCATGTTCTAATTCTTCAAAAATTAAAGCAGCGCCACCTTCACCCATAACAAAACCATCGCGGGTATTACAAAACGGACGAGATGCTGTTTTATATTCTTCATTGTTAGGTGAAATAGCTTGCATAGAACTAAAACCACCCATTCCTGCTTCGTTAATGGAAGCTTCTGATCCGCCCGTAATAAACATATCGGCCTTACCTAAACGGATATAGGTAAGCGCATCGATCATTGCATTTGTAGATGATGCACAGGCAGAAACGGTTGTAAAATTAGGCCCGCGGAAATTATATTTCATTGAAATATGTCCGGAGGCAATATCAGAAATCATTTTAGGAATAAAGAAAGGGCTAAATCGAGGTGTACCATCTCCTTGAACAAAGTTTCTTACTTCTTCAAGAAAAGTATTAATCCCTCCAATTCCAGAACCCCAAATTACTCCTGCTCTATCATGATTTAATTTTTCAAGATCCACACCAGAATCCTTAACCGCCTGATCGGCAGCATATAATGCAAACTGGGCAAAAAGATCCAGCTTTCGAATCTCTTTACGATCAAAATGATCTTTTGGATCAAAATTTTTTACTTCACAAGCAAATCTTGTTTTAAATTTTG
>JASGMZ010000124.1 GCA_030156305.1 Bacteroidales bacterium
AACCGCAACCCATTTATTGATCATCCCGAATTTGTTGCACAAATTTGGGGTGGCGGAGAAAATGTTCCTCCGTCCATTACCAACATTGCCATTTCTCCGCAAAATCCAACCTCTGCCCAAAGTGTTACGGTTTCGGCTACTATTACCGATGTTGATGGAACCATAGCCCATGCTGAATTGAATTGGGGTTTAAGCTCTGGCAATTTATCGAACACCATCAATATGTCGAAAACAACCGGAGATAACTATGTTGCTGATGCTCCGATTCCCGCTCAGGCAGATGGAACTACCGTTTATTATACAATAGAAGCGGAAGATGATTCTGATGCAATCAACACTTCCTCTATACAAAGTTATACAGTAAATGATGGAGGTGCCGTTGGGCTTCCTTTTGCGGAGGATTTTGAAACCGTAACAGAATATGAGACGGTCGACATCAATGGCTGGAAACAATACATCGAAGTCGGTAACGAAAGCTGGGAAGGAAGAAAATATGATGGAAATTTGTATGCCCAGTTTAGTGCTTATAATACTGAAGAGGATTCTAACATTGGTTGGTTAATCACGCCTGCGCTTGATCTAACCGGATATTCCGAAGTAATCTTCTCATTTAAAAGCAAGGATGGGTTCAACAACGGGGATCCATTGGAAGTATTTATATCCACCGACTATGCTGGGTCCGGAGATCCTAACGGATCCTCGTGGATAGAGCTGAACCCGGTTTTATCAACCGGAAATTCCGAAGGTTATGCAACAAACTGGACTGCTTCGGGTGATCTTTACCTAAATGATTATACAGGAAATACAGTGTATATTGCTTTTAAATATACCGGTGGCGACCCTTCGTTAACAACCACTATGCAGATCGATGATGTGCTGGTAGAAGAGGATACTACCACCAATGAAAATCCTGTAATTTCTAATGTTCTTTTAGAACCAGAAAATCCTACAGATGAAGATGATGTTATCCTCTCTGCATCCGTTGATGATGAGGATGGAAATATTCAATCGGTTATTTTAAAATGGAAAAAAAATGAGGAAGCATTTGTCGAACAAGAAATGAGTTTTACCGAAGGGAAATATGCCGGACAAATTGGAAAGCAACCAGCAGGAACGACGATTCACTTTATCATTCTGGCTAAAGATGATTTAGGTGCAGAAACAACTTATGAAGACAACTATGAAGTTTCAGAAGCAAATGCGATTGAAGAGATAAAGATAAATCAAGCCCAAATATTCCCTAATCCTTCAACAGACAGAATTCATATTGTTATTCCGGGATATGCAGGGAAAATAGATTTTAAATTGTATGATGCCATTGGATCGTTAGTTTTTGCAGAAACCAAAGAGTCCTTTCATCAAAAGGATATCATTTATTTGCAAGATGTTGTTTCCGGAATCTATTTGCTGAAAATATCTGCCAGCACAGGAGTAACTATTACACGCCGATTGATTATACCTTAATTACTAATCTATAAAAACTTTTTAATGCTGCTTCGATAGAGCAGCATTTTTTGTAGAATAAAACAACAAGAAATTTGGGATATTATGATTTATTGTTTATAATAAAAGAAAATTTTATTAAGCTTAAATTTGTTGTTTATATAGTGATTTTTAACTATCTATTATATAGTTTTCTAAAACATATTAATTAAAAACAGGTTTAGTTATGCATATCATTGATTTATCCATTTTTATCTTGTATATGATTTTGATGTTGAGTGTTGGTTACTTTTTTCTTCGTCGAAATAAAAATCCTGATGATTATTTTGTGGGAGGAAGAAGCATGGGGAGTTTACATGTAGGCCTATCAGTAGTAGCTACGGATGTGGGTGGCGGTTTTTCCATTGGTTTAGGCGGACTGGGATTTGTCATGGGGTTATCGGGTTCGTGGATGCTGTTTACCGGATTAATTGGCGCCTGGATAAGTGCAGCTCTTCTAATACCCAAAGTGGCACAATTGATGAAAAAAATGGACTTATATACTTTTCCTCAAATATTCGGCAACTTTTATGGTAAGCGTGTTGCTTTGGTTGCCGGTATTATTTCGGCTATTGGATACATCGGCTTTACCAGTTCACAGTTACTGGCCGGAGCAAAATTAGCCTCGGCCTCATTCGCTGGATTAGATATTAATATAGCTTTGATAATTATGGGAGCTATTGCGGTAATTTATACGGTTATGGGTGGATTAAAAGCAGTAATTTATACCGATACCATTCAGTGGATTATTCTGATGAGTGGATTAATTCTTATTGGCATTCCTATGGGATATCATGCCATTGGCGGAATGGAGGCCTTAAAAGCGAACGTTCATCCGGAATTATTAAAACTTTCCAATGTTACCTGGCAGCAACTGGTAAACTGGGGTGTTACCATTATACCCATTTGGTTTGTTGGAATGACTCTATATCAACGTATTTATGCTACAAAAGGGAAAAAACAAGCGCAGAGAGCCTGGTTTATTGCCGGGGTGTTTGAATGGCCATTAATGGCTTTTATGGGTGTTATATTAGGTTTGTTTTCCCGGGTTGCGTTGGACCAGGGTATGTTTGCTGAATTAGGATATGCTACTTTTGAAAGTATCGACCCCGAAATGGGATTACCCTTATTGCTTCGAACCATTTTACCTGTTGGTTTAATGGGATTAATGATGTCTGCCTACTTCTCGGCGATTATGTCTACTGCTGATAGTTGTTTAATGGCCGCATCGGGAAATTTACTTACCGATATTTTAAGCAAAATTTTTCCTGTTAAAGAAAATCATAAAAGCCAATTACGATTATCACAAATTCTTACCCTTATAATAGGGGTTTTAGCCCTGATCCTGGCGCTGAAAATGGAAAATGTACTGGAGTTAATGCTTTATTCTTATGCCTTTATGGTATCCGGGTTGTTTATACCGTTGCTGGGAGCATTTTTCGGGAAAAGGAAAAATGCTTTGGCGGCTATTTGGTCGATGATGGTTGGTGGCACAACAACACTTATCCTTACAGAGGTAAATGTTGAATTACCTTTAGGATTGGATCCCAATATTTTTGGAATCTCTGCATCTCTGGTTGTGTTTTTATTGCTTACTTACTTATTCCCGAAGTACTCAACCTATACAAAACTTTAATGTAGAAAAACTTTTCCAAAGTTTTAAAACCTTGGAAAAGTTTTAAAAATGAAATTTATTCAAATATTTCGTCCTCTAATCCTGTATTAATTTCAACAGAATCAACGTTTAATTCAAGATTTTGCATTCCTGTTATACGAATGAGGGTAGGATATTTTATGCCGTCAAAATCTTTGTAATCTAAATAAGATTGTGTTTGTGTCATCTCACCTTGAGGAGTGGTAATCTTTTGTTTGGTTTGTACCCTCAATCCGGATTCTACATCATAAAAGTCATATTTAACTTCTCCTGTTGGTGATTCGATTTTTATCTTGTAGGCATCTTTTTCGTTAACGTTTTCAATGGCAACTAATTCAAGTTTTATACCCAGCTCATTATATTTTAATTCGGGATTTAGGGTCGATTCTATTTTGAGTTTTTCAAGGTTTTCTCCTTCAATTTTTTGTTCACCCTGGAAACTTTTAACCACACCCTCTTCACCGTTAAATTTTTGTTCGGTCATAACATTGCCATTCATTGACATTTTCATGGCAAACTTATTGGGCGCTTTTTGGTAGGTAACCTGGTTAATTTGCATTCCATTCATTTCTGTACTTGCATGGATGGTAATATCGTTCATCGATTGTAGTTTTTCTTTTCCGCCAATCGCCTCAACATATCGTTCTATAACCATTTTTGCCGTCATCCCCTCAGGCAATGCCTTTGCTTTTTCTTCTTTCACCGGATTCCCATAAGCGTCATACACTTCAATTTTTCCGTCAGCATCAAAAGGTTTTAGCCGGTCGTAAAGTTTGTCTTTATCTCCAACCACCAAAATAATAGCATTATCCGGAGTGATATATTTTTTGGCCATTTGCTGTACTTCGTTTATTGTAACCGCATTTAATTTTTCCAGATATGTTGTATAATAATCTTCTGGCAGGTTGTATCTTTGTGTATTAAAAGCAAAACGGGCAATGGTTTGAGGTTTTTCTAACGATAAAGCAAAAGAACCGGTGGAAACATTTTTCGATAACTGTATTTCCTCTTCGCTGACTTTTTCATTTCTTATTCTGTTCATTTCATAAAGAAATTGTGTAATAGCACTGTCCGTGACCTCTGTCGCTACTTCAGCTCCTGCTTCAAAATAACCGGCTAATGGATCTGGTGATATGGAAGAACGTGCACCGTATGTATAAGCTTTATCTTCGCGGAGATTTTGCATTAATCTTCCGGAAAAAATTCCACCACCAAAAATTTGGTTGGTTAAATAGGCTGGAATATAATCCTCGCTTCCTGGCTTTAAGTTAATGGGATAAGTTATTTTAATAATCGACTGAACAGCGTCTTCTTTATTTATTATGGCTACGCGTGTTCCAATATTTTTGTTGGGAAATTGATAAGTATGTTCCGGAACTTCTCCTTTTTCCCATTTTCCAAAATATTTTTCAGCAAGGGTTTTGGATTCTTTTTCGGTAATGTCTCCAACAATAATTAAATATGCTTTATTCGGTTTATAATAATTGTTGTAATATTCCAAACATTTTTCACGGGTAATATTGTTAATGGTTTCTTCGGTTTGTATTTCACCATAAGGAAGATTAGGGAAACGCAACTTTTGAGCTACACGGTTTGCTATGGCTCCCGGACTTGTTTCTGAAGATTTTAATCCTGAAATAGCTTGTTTTTTATTTTTTTCTAATTCGGACTCAGGGAAAACAGGGTTTAATAATACGTCAGACATTATTTCAAGTAACTCGTCTGTATGCTTTTTTAAAGTTCGGGCAAATATCCCATTCGAGTAGGTGTTTAATGTAGCACCAATAAAATCAACTTTTTCATCGATTTCTGGTTTGGTTTTTGATTTTGTACCTGCGCGCAATAAATTTCCTGTGGTACTAACATACCCAACGGCATCTTTTTCCATTACAGGATCCACATCAAGGGTAAGCTGAAATGAAACTATAGGAACTTTATGGTTTTCTACTACAATTACTTTTAAGCCATTATCTAACATAAAAGTTTTGTGTTCGCCTATTTTTATTTCCGGAGCAGGCCCCGGTTCTGGCCTGATACTTCGGTCAAGCTGTGCTTTTGCTGATGCAATAAAGAATATTGCAATAAAAAGGAATGATATGGTTTGTTTAAAATTTTTCATGGTTTAAAAATTTTTTAATTTATTTTTTTTATTAATATTTTTAATTTTTCTGCGGTAAGTAATACAGAACGACCCTGTTATCATCTCTAAAATATTTATTGGCAACCCTTTTAATATCTTCTTTGGTAACAGCCATATATTTATCTATTTCTGTATTGATCAGATTTGTGTTTTTGAAAAAAGTGTAGTTTATGGCTAAATTATAGGCTCTGTTGGCAAGTGTTGTATTACTGCTAACAATTTGACTTTCTATTTGGTTTTTTAATTTTTCCAACTCTTTATCTGAAATCAATTCATTTCTAACCTTTTCAATCTCTTTATTCATTGCTTCTTCTAATTCTGCAGGGTCAACATTTATGTTTGGAATAGAGTAAGTTAAAGCAAGCCCCGGATCTTCGAAAGGCAAAGGGAATGATGCAGCAAATAAAGCCAGTTGTTTTTGATCCACAAGCGTTTTATAAAGTCTGGAGCTTTCACCACTGGATAATAATGTAGACAGCATATCTACCGCATAATAATCATTGCTACCCATTGCTGGAAGGTGATAGGCCTGAATAACTGCCGGAAGCTGAATATTATCATATACCGTATCTCTAATTTCTTTATGCTTGATTGGTTCAGTAACTTCAGGCCTGTAGATTTCTTTTTCTCCTTTGGGTATTCCGGCATAATATTTTTCAATCAGTTTTTTGGTTTCGTTAATGTCAATATCTCCGGTAATTGTTAAAACCGCATTATTGGGGACATAAAACATATCATAAAATTCCTGAAACTCTTCATCTTTGGCAGCACGTATATGCTCCGGATCACCTATGGTTGTCCATTGATATGGATGTTTTTCATAAGCTCTTTTGCAGGTTTCGATTAAAATAGTTCCGTAAGGTTGATTTTTATATCGTTGCTTGTATTCCTCAATAACAACATTTTTTTGTGTTGCAATACCTATAGAATCAACTTTGGCATGAAGCATTCGTTCAGCTTCGAGCCAAAGGCCTAATTCAAGCTGGTTCGACGGAAGCAGTTCATAATAATAGGTACGGTCATTGGTAGTATTTGCATTGAGCAACCCTCCTGCTTTTTCTACAATCTCTGAATATTCTCCACGAGCAATATTTTTCGATCCTTCAAACATAAGGTGCTCAAAGAAATGAGCAAAACCCGTTCTGTTAGGTTTTTCATTTTTCGAACCTACATGATAGGTTACGGTTACAGCTACGATAGGAGTACTGTTGTCCTGATGTAAAATGACATGTAATCCATTATCAAGGTCGTACTCTTCAAATTCAATTTGGTTTGTTTGGGCATAAATACTTATAGTAAATACTCCCAAAACCAGTGTTGCGATAAAATGTTTTATTTTCATAATTTAAAAGTTAAAGATTTGTTTAAATGGTTAATATATTATTCATTGTTTTGATTAGTATTATTTTCTGCAGGAATATGATCTAAAATATCGCCGGGTTTGCATTCCAGTACTTCGCAAATAGCTTCTAACGTCGAGAATCTGATGGCTTTTGCTTTTCCGCTTTTTAATATCGATAAATTGGCAATGGTAATATGAACCTTTTCAGAAAGCTCGGTTAACGTCATGTTACGTTTAGATAGCATATGATCCAGGTTTGTTATGATGGGCATTGTTGGTTATTTTTAAATCGTTAATTGTTGTTCTTTTTTAATTTCTAATCCTATACGATATATTTCTGCAATGACAAATACAATTAATGCCCAAAATAAATTTATGGAGGCATCAAAATTCAACCTGATATTAAAAGACTGGTTAAAAACAAATATTTTATTTAGCCAGAGAAATTTTATAAAAAGAGGATAAATGATTCCCAGGATACCGGACACAAAAATAGCTATGGCAATTTTACGAATTCGCCAAATATTTTTGGGATGAAAAGGATTTTCATCTTTTAACGAAATGCGCATTGAACGAAATATTTTCCACAATAAAAAGATAATATAAAAAGCTATCAATAAAATAAAAATAAAATATATGTAATTGATTATTCCTGCTATGCCATATTGATTATCCACATTAAAAGAAAAATAGGCTTCATCGATGAAGATATTGTATGTAGAGCCATCCTTAACTTCTAGTTTGGCTTCTTCACTAATTTCAATGGGAACGTCAATCACAGGGAAAAAGGGTTCAAAATCCGGTTTAAAAAGGGTAAAAAAGAAAAATAATATCGAAAGTAGGATTGTTAACACTCCGATTCCTAAAAACACCGATAATAAAGTATATATGAACCCAATAATTTTTTTATTTTTAACTTTTTGATTTTGTGTCATAACCTCTAAAAATAATGAAAAAACAAAGTAAAAATTTTTTTATTGAAAAACAATAAAAAAGAAGGCCATAGATTAAAAATATTTTTTAAATGATTTAAATAGAGCCTTGCCATTCAATAAAAGTAAAAAAAGTTTTGCAAATCCGTTAAGTTTTATTTAACTTTTCCATCAATTATAAATTTTAACTCCGTTGTGTATAAACCGTTAGAATTATGGAAAAAGATATTTTGCTGGTTCCCTGGGATTTTACAGAAGTTGCTGAAAATGCGTTACAACACGCTGTAAAAATTTCGAAGCACATTAACAATCGAATTAAATTAATTCATGTAGTAAAATCGTTAAAAAAAGGAGAAGAAGCACTAAATGAACTAAACAAAGACATTGATCGCTTAAAAGAAAAATATGATATACCTCTTGAACCTCTTGTTTTAGAAGGAAGTTTGTTTCATGTTATTTCCGACTATGCTTCTGAAAATAATGTAAGCATGGTTGTTATGGGCACCCATGGCATTAAAGGAATGCAAAAATTTACCGGCAGTTATGCTTTAAAAGTTATTGTTGGTTCCAAAACACCTTTTATTGTGGTTCAGGGGCCTCCTTCTAAAAAAGAAATTTTTAAAGATGTTGTTTTCCCGCTGGATTATCGTTCAGAAGCAAAACAAAAATTGCAATGGGCCTTGTTTTTGGTTAAGTATTTCGATGTTAAAATCAATATCATTGTGCCAACCATTAAAGACAAATCTTTAAATTCAAAATTAATGGCTAATGTTCGTTTTGCAGAGAAAATTTTAGACAAATATGATTGTAATTACGAGTTGCAAAAAATTGAGGGAAGTAATTCTGCTGAAGAATCTATTGCTTTTGCGCAAAAAATTGATGCCGATATGATTTTAATTATGACCACCAAAGGTATTGGTTTAACCGACTATGTGCTTGGTGCCCAGGAACAATACATCATTGCCAATTCGGCAAAAATCCCGGTTATGGTTGTTAATCCCAGAAC
>JASGMZ010000125.1 GCA_030156305.1 Bacteroidales bacterium
GGTTAGAGAAATAGTCACCGTCGCTGGTATAAGCAGGCCTGTGCTCTGTTGCCGTTACGGTTCTTGGCTCAGCATCGAGATAATAATATGCACTTTGATCTTCCAAAACTTTTTGCATCATAAATGCTGTTGCTCCACCCGGAACATCTTCATCAAAAAATACCACCTTATTGGTTTTTTTGACTGAATCGGCAATGATATGCTTACGGTCAAACGGCAGCAATGTTTGCACATCTATCAACTCAACCGAAATATCAAATTCTTTTAGTTGTTGCACTGCATCCTGTGCGATACGAACACATGAACCATACGTTACCAATGTAATATCATTTCCTTCGTTTAGGATTTCAGGAACGCCCAGTGGAATTTTATATTCGCCAATGTTTTCCGGCCGTTTTTCTTTTAACCGGTATCCATTTAGCGGTTCAATCACCAATGCCGGATCTTCACCTTCCATTAAGGTATTATAAAATCCGGCTGCCTGAGTCATATTTCGTGGCACACAAACATATACGCCACGGATGGAGTTAATCACCATACTTAATGGCGATCCGGCATGCCAAATACCTTCCAGCCGGTGTCCGCGGGTACTGATAATTACGGGTGCAACCTGTCCGCCTGCCGTACGATAATGTGTGGTAGCTAAATCATCACTTAGGGTTTGCAAAGCATACAGCAGGTAATCAAAATATTGAATCTCTGCAATCGGCCTTAATCCGCGCAAAGCAAGGCCAATTCCCTGTCCCAGAATAGTTTGCTCACGAATTCCCGTATCGGTTACACGAAGTTCGCCGTATTTTTCCTGTAATCCCTGGTAGGTTTGGTTTACCCCGCCAATATTTCCTAAATCTTCGCCAAAAGCGACCATTTTAGGATATTTTTTAAACAGATAATCGAAATTATCTCTCAAGATTTCACGTCCCGCTACTTCTGGCGAATCGGGTTTTATGTCAGCTTTCACTTCGCTAACATTTAATGCCGAAGAAGGATATTCATTATTTAATTTTGTATTGTAACGTTTATAGTTATCTTCATAATTTCTTTCCAGCCACTCGGATAAATCGTTTTGAAGCTTTTCACGGATATTACAATCCAAACACACGTGGCGCAGAATTTTTTTTGCGGTACTAAAAATATCTTTACGGATGGGATTCATTATCTTTTTTAACTCCTCAGTATACATCCCTACCTTATCAATTCCTTCGCGCTTACAAAGACACGAGCGGTTATCGATGATTTCAATCAACTTATCCCGTTCGGCTTTTACCGGATCTTTAAATTTTTTCCAGGCTGCTTTTTTGGCAGCTTTGGCTTCATCAATGGCTTCTTGTTCAATTTTATCCAGTTCTTTTTCCGTAGCTATTTTTTCCTTAAGGATCCATTCGCGTGTTCTACGAATGCCGTCAAATTCTTCTTCCCATTTTAATCGTTCTTCCGATTTATATCTTTCATGCGATCCGGAAGTTGAGTGTCCCTGGGGCTGTGTAGTTTCATCGATATGAAAAAGAACAGGAACATGCTCTTTTCGGGCAATTTTAATACCTTCTTCAAATAATTTTATTAATCCGGGATAATCCCATCCCTTGCCTTTTAAAATTACGATTCCGGGTTTATCTTTGGTACGTTCAAAACCTTTTAATACCTCCGATATATTACCTTTGGTGGTTTGAAATTTTTTAGGTACAGAAATTCCGTATCCGTCATCCCAAACGGCAATAGCTGCAGGCACCTGTAATACACCCACTGCGTTAATTGCTTCCCAGAATTGTCCCTCGGATGTACTGGCATCTCCAATCGTACCAAAGGCTACTTCGTTTCCTTTATCCGATAAGGTTTTAAACTGATCTAATTCTTTTATGTTTCTGAATAATTTCGACGCATAAGCTAATCCCACCCAGCGAGCCATTTGTCCTGCAGTGGGAGAGATATCTGCAGATGAATTTTTTTGTTTCATCAAATCTTTCCACTGTCCATCAGGACTTAAACTGCGTGTAGAAAAGTGGTTGTTAAACGAGCGGCCTCCGTTTCCGGGATTTAGCTCAATATCGGTTTCTCCATATAGCTGAGCAAAAAATTCTTCGGCGGTAAATAATCCGGCAGCCATCATAAAAGTCTGATCCCGGTAATAACCCGCACGCCAGTCACCATCCCTGAATTGCTTAGCCATAGCAATCTGTGCGATTTCTTTTCCATCACCAAATATGCCAAATTTGGCCTTTCCGGTAAGGACTTCTTTTCGCCCTAATAAACTAATTTGGCGGCTTACATTGGCTAATTTATAATCGTTTAATACTTCCTGCTTATTCCATGAAGTTTTTGATTTTGTATTCTTCTTTGCTGTGCTTTGTGTACTCATAATATTATAGTTTATCAACAGATATAATTATTTGTAGATGTATAATTTACAAAACTATTTGATCATAGTAAAGTATTGTTTTTATTTTTTACAAGTTAAAATGCTTATCTTTGCATTCGTAAACTAATAACAACAAAATTTATAGAATGTTTATTGAATTGTTTTTTTTAGTCGTTGGATTGATGGTAATTGCTGTTACAGCTCTGGGATTCAATATTTTTTTCCGAAAGAATAAAAAATTTCCGGAAACTTCAGTAGGTAAAAATAAGGACATGCGCAAACTGGGGTTATCGTGTGCTAAGCATGAAGAAATCAGGTGCCGCAGGGAAATTGATAAACTAACCGGCACTGCAGGTTGCGCAGGTTGTGGTCAGGTATGATGTTAGTTTTGGAACTATAGTTATATCAAATAAAAAATCTATAGTTTATAGAGTATTTGCAATGTAAAAGAAGAAAACGAATCCTATAAAATAAAAATATTAATTTATTTTTAAATTAAACATTTTTGTTTTATATTCGTTTAATAATTAAAAGTTATAAAAAGGATACTAAAATATCTCACCAACCATCTGAAAGGTGTAAGCGTTGAAAGAGAAACGAAGCCGTCATTATTGTGGCGGCTTCTGCTTGTTATAGTTTTCGTACTCTCTTAAATGTTTTCTTAATTGATGAGAACTTTTAATTAAATAAGCTGTCCAGGGTAAAATATAATTGGTTCGCTCTTCCAGTACTACTAAATATTTTATTTTATAATACTCCTTTTTGAAAGTTCTAAAATATTATTTATTTTTCAACTTATCAATTGGTCTTAAATTTAGGGAGTATTATAATAATTAAAATATTCCGTACAAGCCTAAATCCTAAATATTTATCAATTTGTTTATAATTGACTATTTATTATTACTTTAATTTTTTTCTAAAATTTTTCCAAGAACATAAAATCCATAAATTTGTTTAATAATAAAATTTATGGATCATGGAAAATAAAGAAACAATAAGAACAACGTATATCGGGCAATTACGGACGGAAGCAGTGCATGTACGTTCGGGAAATAAACTAATTACGGATGCTCCGGTAGATAATCATGGCAAAGGAGAAACTTTTTCTCCTACCGATTTACTGGCAACCTCATTAGCGAGTTGTATTTTTACCATTATGGGAATAAAAGCTGAAGCCGCAGGTTTTAGTATCGATGGCGCTACCGCTAAAACGTGGAAAATTATGTCGGAGAATCCACGCCGTGTGGCAGAAGTGAAAATTGAGTATGATTTTACCATGTGTGATTTAACCGACAAACAAAAGAGGCTTTTAAAAGGACTGGTTAAAGTATCGCCGGTGCCATTAAGCCTGCACCCTGATACGAAACAAAATGTAAGTATAAAATTTAAAGAATAAAAAAAGAGGGTGTCCAAAAAGCCTTTGTGGAACTTCGTGCTTCCTTTGGGTAACTTTGTGGTATAATTATAAAATATTGTCACACAGAGTTTTGCAAGGAAGGCACAAGGTTGCTCTAAGTAAAAAACAAGTAGTTTCTCAATTTTTAATACTTTTTGGACATCCTCCTTACTTTGTTCTTATCCTACTTCTATGCACTCTGTGCTGGTATTTTTCGATCTACTTTTTTTAGTAATCCTTGCAAAACCGTCCCGGGCCCAACTTCTGTATAGGAAGTCATTCCATCAGCAATCATATTTTGCATAATCTGTGTCCATTTTACCGGCGACGTTAATTGTTTAATCAGGTTTTCTTTAATTTTTGCAGGATCGGTATAGGGCTTTGCGTCTGCATTTTGGTATACCGGGCAAATCGGAGTGTTAAAGTTTGTGCTGTTAATTGCTTCAGCTAATTCAACACGAGCAGGTTCCATTAAAGGCGAGTGGAATGCACCGCCAACTTTTAAAGGCAATGCACGTTTTGCTCCTGCTTCTTTTAATTTTTCACAGGCAATATCAATTCCTTTCATTGAGCCTGAAATAACAAGCTGTCCCGGGCAATTGTAGTTGGCCGGAACCACAATTTCGTCAATTGCCGCACAAACATCTTCTACCACTTTATCTTCTAATCCTATAATGGCTGCCATGGCCGATTGTTCCATTTCACAGGCTTTTTGCATGGCTTGAGCCCGTTTGTACACTAATTTTAATCCATCTTCGAAAGATAGAGCACCATTGGCTACCAATGCTGAAAACTCACCCAATGAGTGTCCGGCAACCATATCCGGTTTGAAATTTTCAAGGGTTTTAGCAAGAATAACTGAATGTAAAAAGATTGCCGGCTGTGTAACTTTGGTTTGCTTGAGGTCATCTTCTGTTCCCTCAAACATTAAGTCAGTAATTCTAAACCCTAAAATATCGTTTGCTTTTTCAAAAAGTTCTTTTGCAACAGGGTAATTATCGTATAAATCTTTACCCATTCCAACAAACTGTGCTCCCTGTCCCGGGAATACATATGCTTTCATATGATTAATTTTAGTTAGTATTTAACTTTTCATTTTTATTTCTATCATCAGTCGACAAAAATATAAAAATCTTAACCAAAAGGCAATATTTGTCTATGCTTAGGATTTTTAGGAATTAATTTTTAATGAGATGATTAATGCAATTTCGAACCAATAAGGTGTATAAACTCTTCGCGGGTTTTGGTGTTGCGTAAAAACGCTCCGGTAAAAGCCGAAGTGGTTGTTACCGAATTTTGTTTTTGCACCCCGCGCATTTGCATGCACATATGTGCTGCTTCAATAACTACTGCAACACCCATAGGATTTAAGGTTTCCTGTATACAGTCCCTGATTTGCATGGTTAAACGTTCCTGAACCTGTAAACGACGGGCATAAGCTTCAACCACATGGGCAATTTTACTCAGTCCGGTGATATATTCGTTCGGGATATAAGCCACATGCGCTTTACCATAAAAAGGAATCATATGATGCTCGCACATGGAATAGAGTTCAATATCTTTAACAATAACCATCTGCTTGTAATCTTCCTTAAAAATGGCAGATTTTAAAATATCTTTCGGTTCAATATTATACCCTTTGGTTAAAAACTGAATGGCTTTGGCAACACGGAGAGGAGTGTCCAGTAATCCTTCTCGTTTAGTATCTTCACCAATGAGTTCGAGAATAGCTTTGTAATGCTTTGATAGTTCTTCTGTTTTTTCTTCGTTCCATTTGTCAATACGTGCGTACCCACTATCTTCAAATGTTTTTACTCCATTATTAACTATTTCCATGATTTGTAATTAATTTCCAAAATATTCGACAAAATTATTTTCTGTTTCCTGTATTTTAACACAATGAAGTTCAATGCCTAATGCTTCAATAGAGGGTTTTAATTGTTCCCATATCCCAATGGCTAAATTTTCGGTTGAGGCAATTTTCCCTTGCATAAAATCTACATCTATATTAATGTTCCTATGGTCAAGATTTTCAATAACTTTTTCTTTGATAATGGTACTTAACCGTTTTATATTGACTACAAATCCTGTTTCCGGATTGAGCTTTCCCTTTACAGTAACATAAAGGAAGTAGTTATGTCCATGCCAATTTTTATGAGAGCATTTGCCAAAAACTTCAAGATTCTTTTTGTCATCCCATTCCTCGCGGAATAACCGGTGTGCTGAACAAAAACGTTCTCGTCGGGTTAAATACATCATAATTACATTACAGTTTTATATTGATTTTATTTCAAATAAATTAAAATAACAATAATTTTCTTATAAAAACAATATCTTTGAGTTTCCAAAAGTACAAAATAACATGAAAATTTTAATTGTTTCAGCAACAGAAAAGGAGATTCTTTCGGTAAAGAAAAATTTAAAAATCAATGTATCAAATGCTTGCATGATGAAATATACCGTTGTGAAAGATTTGGTGGTTGATTATTTAATCACCGGAGCGGGTTGCACTTTTACAACCTATGCGTTGAGCCAAAAATTACAAGCAAAAAAATACGATTTGGTTATTAATGCAGGCATTGCCGGTAGTTTTAATGCTGATTTAAAAATTGGAGATGTGGTTTGGGTGGAACGAGATGAATTTGCCGGGTTAGGCATTGAAGAGGGAAATAATTTTTACACTTTGTTTGATAAAAATTTTATGGATCCCAATGATTTCCCGTTTAATAACGGACAGCTCGAAAATCCGAATCGATTCAAACAAAATGTTTTTCAATCATTACAAAAAGTAAAGGCCATAACTTCAGATATCACGCATGGCAACGAAAAATCGATTGAAAAGATAAAACAAAAATTTTCTGCTGACATTGAAACGATGGAAGGAGCAGCCTTTTTTTATGTTTGTTTAAAAGAAGATGTTCAATTTATGGCCATCCGGGCAATTTCTAATTTTGTGGAAGAACGGAATACCCAACATTGGGATATCCCGTTAGCCATAAAAAACCTGAACCATAAGCTTCTTGAGATAATAAATGTTTATAAATAAAATTACTGATAAAAGATGAAAACGATAACGCTGGGCTATTCAACGTGCCCAAACGATACCTTTATTTTTGACGCCATGGTTCATCATAAAGTGGATACCGAGGGGCTTGATTTTAAA
The DNA here is from genome assembly GCA_030156305.1 of Bacteroidales bacterium. GTDB lineage: Bacteria > Bacteroidota > Bacteroidia > Bacteroidales > UBA12077 > UBA12077. The sequence continues at coordinate 6,916 of JASGMZ010000125.1, forward strand.
GTCTTGCTGGCAGATGTGGAGGAGTTGAACCAAAAAGCTGCCCGTCAGTTGCTCGATGTTACCAAAGTAAGTTATCATGCCTATGCAAAGATTGCTGACAATTATTGTTTGCTGGATGCCGGAAGCGCTTTGGGGAAAAATAACGGCCCGCTATTAATCAGTAAGCATAAGATTTATCCCGATGAAGTGAATAATGTAACCATTGCAATCCCTGGTATAAATACTACAGCTAATTTACTGCTAAGTATAGCTTACCCTGATGCTAAGCATAAGAAAGCGTATCTGTTCTCGGATATTGAGGAGTTAGTTCTGAGCGGAGAAGCAGATGCAGGATTAATTATTCATGAAAATAGATTTACCTATGAGAAAAAAGGGTTACAAAAAATTATTGATTTGGGTGAGTACTGGGAGAGAGAGATGAAATTGCCTATTCCTTTGGGTGGAATAGCCATAAAACGGGATATGGATATTGAACTACAATTAAAAATTAACCGCATTTTACAGAAAAGTGTTGAGTATGCTTTTGAAAATCCAAAATCGGCATATCCTTATATAAAAAAACATGCACAGGAAATGGACGAGGAAGTAATGTACAAGCATATTGAATTGTATGTAAACAACTATACGCTTGATTTGGGTGATGATGGGAAAGAAGCCATAAAAGGCCTGTATGAAAAAGCATCATCTTTAGGGATTATTCCCCAAATGAAACAACAAATATTTTTAACTTAGCAAACGCAAAAAGTTTAAATAATAAAGTGATGATTATAGTAACAGGAGCCGCCGGATTTATCGGCAGTAATTTAGTGCGCAAATTAAATGATGAGGGTTTTAAAGATATCGTTTTAGTGGATGATTTTTCGCGCGAAGAGAAAAATAAGAATTTTGAAGGAAAGGAGTTTTCGCAAAAAGTACATCGTGATGATTTAATGGAATGGCTGGATGCTAACCATAAATGGGTGCAAATTATTTTGCATATTGGTGCACGAACCGATACCACTGAATTTGATCAATCCGTTTTTGAAAAATTAAATATTGGCTATACCCAGCGGGTATGGAATAAATGTGTTGAATATGGTTTGCCATTGATTTATGCATCGTCTGCGGCAACTTACGGAGCTGGTGAGCATGGCTATGATGATAATCATGAGGTGATTGAGAAATTAAAACCACTAAACCCATATGGAGAATCGAAAAATGAGTTTGATAAATGGGCGCTACAACAGGAACATAAGCCTTATTTCTGGGCCGGATTAAAATTCTTTAATGTTTATGGCCCCAATGAGTATCATAAAGGACGCATGGCATCGGTAATTTTTCATGCCTATCATCAGATTTCGGATACTGGAAAAATGAAACTTTTCCGGTCGCATCGCCCTGATTTTAAAGATGGGGAACAACTACGCGATTTTATTTATGTAAAAGATGTGGTGAATGTTATCTATTTCTTAATGAATCATCGTAAAGATTCAGGAATTTATAACCTGGGAACCGGCAAAGCACGTTCTTTTCTCGACCTGACTAAAAATACATTTAAAGCCATGGGCGTTA
>JASGMZ010000126.1 GCA_030156305.1 Bacteroidales bacterium
TCTACTTTTCTCCGGCATTAATCTGGCAGTTGTTGACACAAGCAATTGCATTCAAGCTTCGCGGATAGCCAATGTAAGGCAAGCATTGAGAAATTACCCGAATTAAAAAGTTTGAATCATTTCCGAGTCTAAAATTGCCGAATACATGACTCGTCAGTTGGGATTCACATCCTCCTTGTGCCGCTAAATAGCAAAACGTAATCATTTCACGCTGCTTTAGATCGAGACCTTTTCTTGTATAATAGTCTCCAAAACAGTTGGCAGCCAACCAGCGATTGATATGCCCACCCTTCCAAAAATCTTTCATGCCTTCACCAAAAATATTGACTTGGGTTTGGGCGCCTTTCTCCAAACGGTCTTCCGACGTAGTCGTTTCTTGATATTCCAAAGGTTGTGCTATTCCGAGTTTGTTCATAACGGCATTGGTTGCGTCCAAAAATGGATAGACTTTCCCTATTCCAAGATAAGCGACAGCTTGGTATACCACTTCTTTTGCCTCTTGCGGCGTCAAAATTTTATCCGACAATGCTTCTTCAAGCATCATTCTGAAAATTTCCATCCCCTGGCATCCGATCAGTGCGGCAAGAATCGCCATGTAGCGTGTTTTATCGTCCAGTTCCATCCCGGGTTCATTTATGACTTCAATTTCGGCAAAGGCTTCAAATCGTTCTAAAAATTCAAAATCTGCCGGCTCTAATTTCTTTAATTCCATAAGTGAAATCTCCTTAAGTTCTGCTCCAAAAATTCTATTTTAACGCTCTATTCCAATGTACCATTCTCTATTCCAATGTACCATAAGTTTCATCCGAAACAGGTTCAAGCCATTCATTAGAGGTCCCTTCACCCGGTACTTCTACAGAAATGTGCGAAAACCAACTGTCAGATTTAGCGCCATGCCAGTGCTTTACATTTGCAGGAATGGTAATCACCGTTCCCGGAACAAGGCTTATAGGCGCTTGACCTTCCACCTGGTACCAGCCTTCTCCTGCTGTACAGATTAAAATTTGCCCACCGTTTTTTGTGGCATGGTGAATGTGCCAATTGTTGCGACACCCCGGCTCAAATGTGACGTTCGCCATAAATAACGGTGATTTCCCGAATTCCGTCAGTGGGTTTAGGAAAGAATTCCCGACAAAATATTGAGCGAACATCGTGTTTTCTGTTCCTTTTCCAAACATGTTGATTTCATTAAATTTCGATTCATCTCTGTACTTCATATTTATTACCTCCTATTTTTCAGCCAAATACTTGTTGGCACTACAATCTGCATTCCAATCTGCATTCCAAATCCTCATTTTAATATTTTCGCAATAATATCCACGTGTTGATTATTTCTTTTGAGTGTATTATAATGGTTGCATGTATTTATTTCAATTTCCAATATCAAATTTTATGTTGACTAATCCACATTATTTTAAAAGTGGATATTTACCGGGGTATATCACTGTATTGGATCACGCTTCGATTTGCGCAGAGAGGAAAAATAGAAATGAAACTGGATTTACGCGTTCAAAAAACGCAGGAGGCCATAAAAAGCACGTTTAAAGAGATGGTCTGTGAAATGAGTGCTTCCAAAATTACGGTAAAAGAACTAACCGAACGCGCCAGAATTCACAGAAAGACGTTTTATTTACATTATACCTCCATTGAAGCATTGTTCGAAGATATGATGCAAGAAGCGGCCAATCAATACTTTGCTGAAATTGATCAAATTTCGCCTACGATGCCTATGTTGGAAGTCAATCGCGTTTTTTTTAATTATCTATCACAGCAAGACACGTTTACCGAACGGTTGATATGCTCAAAAAGTTACCGGGAATTTTGTAACAAATTTTTTATAACGGCTTTGGAACATAACCGTAAAAGATTTAATCCTTACAGCCATTTGCCTGAAGCGGAACAAAACATCGTCAATACATTTACGACGCAGAGTTCACTCGATATGTACCGCCAGTGGGTCGCGGACGGAAAAAAGATCCCGCTTGATCGTTTGATTGAATTAACCGGAATGCTCTTGAGTTCCGGAACGGATTCCATTACTAAAAATCATCTCCTGAGTGATTGAGACTATCTTTTTTAAAAATAGGCCGCGAAAGACACAAAAAATAAAAAACCCAAACTGCAAATTCCGCGTTTGGGCGCCAATGACTATAAAAAGGCCTTCTTCATATGTTCCAACATTATATAGCATTCCCAATACATCAAGGTTTGTCTATTCATGCACCTTCAGTTCAAGAACATCCGGCCTTGCATAGTGGCCGCAAGCGTCGAATTCCATGCGACTCATAGGAACTTTTTGCATATCCAATTCCGCATATATAATCTCTTCTTTATCCCATACCGGCTCTGTTTCATAATGTCCATAGGGGTCAACAATACAACTCCCGCCGCGGCATACTTTTTCAGGGAGCTTTGCAATTTCATCCGAACAATGCAATGCGTCCGGGTACATCGCTTTGGTGAAATACATATCACAATTTATGAAATAGCAATGGCCTTCAATGGCGATATGACGAATGGTAGACTGCCATTCCTCATTGTCATTGGTGTTGGGGGAAATGTACAGCGTAACGCCCTTTTGATACAAGGCAACACGCGCCAGCGGCATATAACTCTCCCAGCAAATCAAGCTGCCCATGACACCCCAAGGGGTTTCAACAACAGGGAAATAGCCTTTGTCTGCATCCCCCCAAACCACACGTTCTGATCCTGTAGGTTTGAGTTTCCTGTGAACGGCGATCAGTTCACCCTCCGGTGAAAAAAACAGATTCGTATTATAAAGTGTCGCAGTGACCGCATCGCGCTCGGAAACACCAATGCTGACATAAGCATTTGCCTCTTTTGCCGCACGACCGATCCGCTCGGTTTCTTCTCCCGGAACGACAATCGAATTGTCATAATACATTTTCCAGTCCTTGCGTCCCTCTGCATTTCGACTGCCCACGGTGAAACCAAAAGACATCCCGTACGGATACCCCGGGATAAACAATTCGGGGAGCACAATAACGTCTGCCCTTTCCCCTGCGGCTTTTTGAATCAAATCGATGGTTTTTTCCGTGCACGCCTCTTTGTCAAACATGACAGGAGCAGCCTGTATCACTGCGATTTTACATTTGTCGTTCAAGTCTTTCATATGAATTATACCCCTTGATTGAATTCTATGGAATTACTTCGGCTATAGCAACCTTCAGGGCAATAATAACATGTTTTTATCTATAAAAAAAGAAACCGATTCACTTTATTTGATGCCCTCCATTTTTATCTATTCTTCTTTACTTGTATTTGAAAGCTAACATTATTATCACCCCCACAAAATACACCTTGACTGTCTAGTTCTCATTACAATACAAACGATCTTTGCGCAACATTGAAATATAATTCTTTAATTACGTTTTATTTTTTTTATAGTCATTACTTCTTTTACTAAATCAATTTTTTCTATATCATCAATACCATAATCTATTAAAACATTTTCAATTATTTCGTCTGCATTCACTTGATGCGGATTCAATATTTTATCAATCTTTGTTTTTGCAACAAACTCAATGTTATCATCCAGTAAAACATTGTCCATAATATCACTCAAAATTTCTCGAATTTTCTCATTTGACAGATCTCCAAAAATATCACTGTCATATTGCGGTTCATAGGAAATTGTTACATCATAGTCGGCATTTTCATAATCAATTTGAACATTTTCCTTTGAACATCCTATAAACACTTGTGAGACTAAAATGATCATAATAAAGATAATAAGGATTCTTTTCACTTTACACCTCCAAATATTATTCTCTAAAGATATGTGTTTACTTATCTACAGTATAAATTTACTTTATTCTCAAATTCTAAAAAATACATTAAATACTGATTAACTCTTAAATGAAGTCATTCAAGTTGCTTTAATTTCTTTTCATATTGAATTTTCATGTCACTAAGATTAGAAATAAAAAAGCCAAGAAAGCTAATCTCTATAAATACACATTTATCGGCATTGAACGCTTATTTTATCTTTATAGTTGTTATTGTATCCTTAATTATTAAAACCCTTTTATGTTAATTCTTTGATTAATATAAAAAGGCTTTGATTGTCAATATTTCGGTGTAAATAGTCGCATTGGGTTAATAAAATAGACTATATATGTTTATCTAGGTGCAACTATTTGAACTGTTTTTGTTACACCTCCAGGTAATTCACATTTTATTTGTACGGAATTCAGAATTGATTCGTATTGACAGAATTCATAAACATATGAATTAACTGCTTTTGCTGTATTTGCATAGTTATCTGTGTATTTTAAACCAGAAGGTTGATTGAATACAGAACCATCATTTCTAACACCTCTTGATGAGAAGTATGACTCACACGTCATATGATTTGTAACCATTCCTCTTTTGTAATAAGCATCTGAAGCACCATAAGGTTTTACCCATGAATAGCAAACCGTATTACCTGCTGGATAACTAACTGTAAGTGCCTCAACCTTATTAGCATTACTTGGTATTAATAATTCATAAGGCATTCATGCTATCACTGGAATAGTACCGATTGCCTTTTGAGCATAAATACTTACTATGTTACCAACTCCAGCAAGGAATCCGTTACCCGAATACAATGAAACACCGTCACCAGTACTTACTTAAACGCTATTTATAGAATTTGGTATAGAATAAATATGCAATACAGTATATGGTTGTCCATTTACATAAAAGCGTGAAATCAACTCCTCACGAGTATCCTTAATAGCATAAATTTTCACGAAAAATAATTGCCTCTATACTATTAAACGTATGAGAGGCAATAAATCTTACACTTTTTTGAAATTTTTAAGAATTTTTTGTTTTTACGTATTCCAACATCTCTATCTTTTAATTATTGCTCAATATCCGTTACTTGTGTGCCAAACTCATAAGACAAGTCTTCCGCTTCAACCCAAAAATCTAAGGCCTCCATTGACAGTGACAGGTGAACCCAACCTTCTTTGCGTTCGATTATTTCGCCAATTGCATTTTGAAGTCCGACTTCATTACCGTCAATGGCATCATACACCATCACATTATCAAGAATGGCTTGATTTGACTGTTCTTTATAAATCGCTTCATCATAAGTCAACTGGCCTTTTTCTATAGTTCCCATTGGTCTAGGCAAATCACCAAATGAAGGTATAATTCGACATTCACTTTCATTTTCTTCAATCACGATCACCATGTCGTTTGTATGCAAGGTTACTTCAATATTTTCCATTCCCTGATAAATCAATTCCATCTCCGAATTCACGGTAATCAAATAGGGATCTTTTAAGGTAACATCTTCTGTAAGCATTGCAACGCGACCATTGAGTGTAACAAAGTTCTCTTTGATTTCATTTTGAGATTCTGTTTCCGTCGAAGCAGCGGTGGTTGTTCCTTCTTGTGATGATGATATGGTGGTTGTTTCAATGGTTGTTTCAATGGTTGTTTCAGTTAATGGTTCATTTACACAGCCCGATGCCACGCAAGCAGTCAACAATATAGCTGCGTAAAAAAGTCTTCTTTTTTTCATAAGTATCACCTCTACTCGTTTTTTTGCATATCGGATTCTGAAAATAACACCAAAAAAATAATGTCATTTCTTGATTTTGAAGTTGGTCATAGGTTCATGAATAATTCAGGCTTAATAATGTTGTTAAGTATATCACATAATTGGGAGTCAAGTATCTTGAAGCTGAAGTTATACAACCATTCCAAATTGTAAGTCTCAAATAATAGGACTATGAAGAAGGCATGAAGAAAATGGTGCCCCTAAGAGAAAGCAGCGATTGCTCTGGAACTACTTCAGGAAGAAAGCACATTGGCTGAAATCGCCAGGAAAACTGGCTACTGTATCTCCATCGGCACCAATTCACTTGTTTCAAAATTGAGTTTATTATATTGGATTACAATTGCATTTCCGGGCATTGGATAAGTAACATAAAGATTTGTCCCTGCAACAAACATTCGGGCATTCCGTGGGATTGATGAACAAAGAAGTGTTCTATTTTCACCATTTTTATCCACACGGTACATGTTGAACACGAGTTTCTCTTCTGAAACCCGTTCCGTGTCAAAATAAAAAATGTAGTCACCATTTAAAAGTAAATTATACCCACCATCAATGTCATCCGCAATAATTTCATCTTGAAAGGTGGCGTTTTTATTAAAAAGAATTTTATGAATGTCATCATTTGTTGAATAATATGCAGCCGTGCCATCAAATCCAAAACGATGAGGTAAAGGTTCACCTTCTTTTTTAATATCCTGAATTTCACCAGTATTCAAGTCGTATCTACTGCAATTTTGTCTACCTTCATATGAAAAGTACATAAACCCGTCATCTATCCACTCAATATTACAAAATTCATCAATGACAATCGCTGTCTCTCCGGTCAAAGTATTGAATTTCTTGAGAGACGCATACATGTCTTTGACATAATAAATCATATTGTCGTAAACCCCAAAACTAAGCCACGCCCCCTCTACCATGAGCTCTAAATCCGAGCCATCCAAATTCATTCTATAAATTCCAGCATCCGGTATCCACGTGTTGAAATAGAGTTTATCTCCCGAGATTTGAAGGAATCTTCCATATGCATCAGCAATTTTTTCTATATTTTCCCCGCTTAAATCCATTTTATATATTCCAAAATCTGCCACATCCGCAAAATTGTTGGGCACATGCTCCAGATCAAGATTATCTGTATCTAAGTACGTAAAATAAATCTGGTCCTGATACTCTACCATGTAGCCAAAGTTATTGAAATTAGAAACACGTGAAGCATAATCACCTTGGACAATACCTGGTGTCTCTTCAGTTTGACAAGCTACTATTGCTGTCAATGCTATAATAATAAATAAAATTAACGCACTTTTTTTCATGTTGCCTCCACTTTACTGAGTTGAAAATGAAATCAAAATTTGAAAAGAATCTTGCTCCAAAAAGGAAAAGAGCAAGATCACTTTTCAAAATGATTTAAGTTATTTCTAATTCAAATAATCATTAAGTTGCTCGTACAAATTACTATTATTTGCTTTAAGTGTGCTTAAAAGCTCCTTAAGTTCAGAATCTGTGATTCCATAATTATACACCTCTGAAATCGGGTGACTCATAATAAAATCAACACTATAAAGCATATTATTCGATACTATACCATATTCACCAACATCATCAAGGCTATCCACGAGTGACTGCTTAGTAAAATTCACTGGTAATTTATATGGTTGAGCATCCGTATAAGATACTAGTGGATCTCTTGGGATCGTTGCACTATCACTTGTCCCCATATTTAGAGTTGTACCTATACGCGTTTCAAAATGAAGGTGAATTGGATAACCTCCAGTTCCGCCCATTGTAGCAATTTTCTCACCTCTATTTACGCTTTCTCCAGGCTCTGCAATTGGGTCTTCTTCAACATGGACATATCTCGTCTGCACGTATTCATATTTATTCAGCCATGGATTATAACCTCTGGAATTCACATACACAACCACACCATAGGTCTTATTAGCAACATCCTTTACAGTTCCTCCAAGAGCCGAATAAATTGGATCACCTGCTACTCCAGCTGTAACACCACCTATATCAATTCCAGTATGCGTTCTACCTTCACTTCTAGGGGTTCCGAAAGTATCAGTAACTCTTTGCGAAGTTGTAGGCCAATACATGTAACTTGTATCAGGATAAAATGTGAACGCCCACGAATTTATAGTATTCATCATAACAAGACATAATACGATTGCTAAACCTAAAAATTTCTTTTTCATTGTCTCCTCCTTACTTAATACATGTGTTCAGACATCCATTTCGTCCCTTATTTTTTTAAAATTTTTTCCCATTTTCTTTTTTACAGACTTCTATAATCCGATGGATTCTACTTCTTGCAGCACTTTCAGAGATTTCATAATGCTGAGAAATTTCTTTGAAAGATGCCTGATCTTCAAATCGCATTTTGATAATCTCAACTGCCTCTTCTGATAAATCAGATGGCAGTATCTTTTCTATCCGGCACATTGTACATAAAAATTGCCATTCTATCCATAAAATAATAAAGTGGCAACAATTTTTACATTTTCTACAATACCTAATATAGGTATGGGTAGAATTTAATCTGTTTTGCGCGAAAGAATCTCTAATAGGTTTTTAACATTTTTGTCTATGGACGATATTTTTTGATTCAGCTTGACCAAATACCATATAAGCAAGAATGCTGAAATTAGGCATCCTATTAGTAAAAGCGTTGGCAAAATAGTTACAATAATTGGTGTTGTTTCCGGCGGAACAGCTACGATATCCATAAAATCTCCTTAATCAATTAAGAACAAATCCATAGTGTAAATCTTCGGACCCAGAAAGGGGTCTGTCAAGAATTTTGTGCTTTTGCCATAATGAATTAAGGTAAATACCTAGTAACTCTATCAGGGAAGAATACAGATAGCTGCAACAAAATTTGAC
>JASGMZ010000127.1 GCA_030156305.1 Bacteroidales bacterium
TTTTTGACTAAGAACATATTTATTTTTTAAAGATCTTAAGTTTTGATTTTACAAAATTAATATATCCGTTTAAAGTAATTTTTGCATCTTCGATCAAACTAATTCCTTTATCATAAATTTCTTTGTTTATATATTTAAAATCATAGCAAGAAATCAAGTGATCTTTTAATTCATACATTGAAGCTCTTGAAATTCTGTAGAACTGTATTCCTTCCTGGAAATTAAATCTACCATAGCCCTCAGAGATATTAGCAGTTGTACTCACGCTTGATTTTCGGATTTGAATATCTAAATTATATTTTTCTTCAACAGGTAATAAGGGAATAACTTCTCTATAAAAAAACAATTTCACAAGTCGTGCTTTTTTCCATGCCTCCAGAGAAGTAAAGTCTTTGTTTTCGTTGTATCCTTTTCTATCCATGTTCATATAAAAAAGTTACTTATCTTATTCCCTTATTCCCTTATTTCCTTATTTCCTTATTCCCTTATTCCCTTATTTCCTTATTTCCTTATTCCCTTATTCCCTTATTTCCTTATTCCCTTATTCCCTTATTCCACTATTCCTTATACATTACTCCACCCCGGCTTCTTTTAATCTTTCGGCATTTTCAGCCATTTGCAACTGTTCAATAATTTCCTGAATATCCCCATCTATAATGGCGTTTAAATTATACAGGGTTAGATTTATTCTATGATCAGTAACCCTTCCCTGGGGATAATTATAGGTTCTGATTTTCGCTGAACGGTCGCCGGTAGAAACCATTGTTTTTCGTTTAGACGAAATCTCATCGAGATATTTCTGATATTCCAGGTTATATAATCTGGTTCTCAATTCAGCCATTGCTTTATCCAGGTTTTTAATCTGCGATTTTTCATCCTGGCAGGTAACCACAATACCCGATGGGATATGCGTTAAGCGAATAGCTGAATACGTAGTATTTACCGACTGTCCGCCGGGGCCTGAAGAACAATAGGTATCTTTACGGATATCTTCCTGTCGCAGGTCAATATCAAAATCTTCGGCCTCGGGTAAAACAGCAACTGTAGCTGCTGATGTGTGTACCCTTCCTTGTGTTTCGGTTTGAGGAACCCGCTGTACCCTATGCACTCCAGATTCATATTTCAGGATGCCATAAACACCATCGCCGGAAACTTTCATTACAATCTCCTTGTATCCACCCACAGTTCCTTCGTTGAGATGGGTAACCTCCACTTTCCATTTTTTACGCTCACAATATTTTAAATACATCCGAAACAAATCGCCAGCAAAAATACTGGCTTCGTCTCCACCAGTTCCGGCTCGTATTTCTAATATGGCATTCTTCTCGTCTTCGGGATCTTTAGGCAATAATAAAAGCTTTATTTTTTCTTCTAAAGGGCCGATTTTTTCTTCCAGTTCAATAAGTTCCATCTTGGCCATTTCACGCATCTCCTCATCTTTCTCTTTTGCCAGGATATCTTTTGCTGTTTGTATATTGCTTAAAATATTTTTGTACTCTTTATATGCTTCAATAATGGGCTCCAGATCACGATATTCTTTATTCAGCTTCACATATCTTTTCATATCGGCGATAATGTCCGGATCGGTAATTAACTGCCCTACCTCATCAAATCTTAACTTAATTCCTTCCAGTTTATCCAGAATAATATTACCACTCATAGTTCTCCTTTTTAAATCGGTGCAAAATTAACAATTTATTCGATAACATGTTCAGTTTATTTGTAATGGAATGTTCCAAACTCACTTTGGATGGTAAGTTTCTTTGAATCTGATTTTTCACAATGGCCAATCATTTGAGCATCAATACCAAAACTGTTCGAAATTTCTATAATATCTTTAGCCATTTCAGGCTTGGTATATATTTCCATTCGATGCCCCATATTAAACACTTTATACATCTCGTCCCAGGCTGTTCCTGACTCTTCCTGTATAATTTTAAATAATGCAGGAATTTCAAACATGTTATCTTTTATAATATGAAGATGATTAACAAAATTTAAAATTTTCGTTTGTGCTCCACCCGAACAGTGTATTAATCCATGAATTTCGGAGCGATAATTTTCAAAGATTTTTTTCATTACCGGAGCATATGTCCTTGTGGGCGAAAGCACCAGTTTCCCGGCATCTACTCCCAGCTTCTCTATTGCATCCGTTAATTTATAACTTCCGGAATAAACAACACTTTCGGGCATAGCCGGATCGTAACTTTCGGGATATTTTTTGGCAAGATAATGATGAAACACATCGTGCCGTGCCGAAGTCAAACCATTACTTCCCATGCCTCCATTATAATTTTTTTCGTAGGATGCTTTCCCTGATGAGCTAAGCCCAATAATTACATCGCCAGAACAGATATTTTTGTTATCAATTACTAAATTACGTTTCATCCGTGTAGTAACGGTTGAATCAACAATAATGGTCCGCACAAGGTCGCCCACGTCGGCTGTTTCGCCTCCGGTTGAATATATTGATATTCCAAGCTCTCTGAGTTCCTGCAACAACTCTTCGGTTCCATTTATAATAGCTGCAATTACTTCTCCGGGAATAAGATTTTTATTCCTGCCAATGGTCGATGATAACAAAATATTATCGGTTGCTCCTACACAAAGCAGGTCGTCGAGGTTCATTACCACAGCATCCTGAGCAATTCCTTTCCACACCGATAAATCACCGGTTTCTTTCCAATACATGTAGGCCAGTGATGACTTTGTGCCGGCACCATCGGCATGCATAATATTACAATAGTTTTCATCCCCTCCTAAAATATCAGGAATTATTTTGCAGAAGGCACTGGGATATAATCCTTTATCGATATTTTTTATCGCATTGTGTACATCTTCTTTCGATGCGGATACTCCTCTTAAATTATAACGAGAATCTTTTGACATGATGTTGCAGAGTAAAAATTAAGTGGCAAAATTAGCAATTAGTTTACAACAATTAAAATGGGCCGTTAAAATTGACTAAAAAAGGATTGCTGCTAAAAACAGCAATCCTTTGATTGACTAAAATTTGAAATTTATTTATTTGGTTCGTAATTTGTAGAAATTACCTGGAATTCAGTTCTACGATTTATCTGATGAGCAACTTCTTTTTGTTCTTCAGTTTCAAGGCTTTCAATAAACTCAGTGGTTAATTCAGTTCCTTCAGAAAGGAAATCATACTGTTGGGCTAATTTAGCATCCACCACTTTAGGCATGGTTGCGGCATAACCTTTCGCACGAAGCCTTGCCGGCTCAATTCCTTTTTCAATCAGGTAATTAACTACAGACTGAGCTCGTTTTTGCGATAATTCAACGTTTGTTGCAGCAGTACCCCGTGAATCGGTATGTGAACGCAATTCAATAACCACATTTGGATTATCATTCAGTGTTTCTACCAGTTTATCCAAAGCTACCATTGACTCCGGACGTAAATCCCATTTAGCAAAATCGTAGAAAATATTTGGTAACTCAATAGGTTCGGCAATAGAAGAAAGGCGAATTTCTACATTAAAAACCTGACTTTCCGTTAACCCTTTGGTCGTTTCTTTGGCTTTACCGGTAAGGAACCCCTTTTTCGATGCGATAAATACATAATCGGTATTGGGCCTCAACATAAATTTAAACGAACCTTTGTTATCAGTTTCGTTTGCCAGGGTCATACCATCACTACCCACAAGCTTAATGGTGGCACTAACTAATGGATCATCTGTTTTATCGTTGCGCACAACCCCTTCTACACTAAATTTTAATGGTGGTAATACAAATGAATAAATATTGTCAATGCCTCTATCTCGTGATGAACTGAAATACCCACGTTCTTCTTCATTTTCGATAATAATTCCAAAATCATCGTAGGTTGAGTTTACAGGATATCTCATATTTTCAATTTCCCATCTTCCATTGTCATCTTTAGTTGCTCTAAAAATATCTAAACCACCCATTCCTGGATGATAATCGGATGAAAAATATAAGGTTCCGTCACTATGAATATAAGGAAACATTTCGTTTCCAGGAGTATTAATTTGTTCGCCCAAATTAATTGGATCTTCCCACGCTCCATCGGGATCACTTCGGGTTAATTTCCAAATATCTTTTTTACCAATACCTCCGGGCATATCAGAAACAAAATACAGCTCAAGCTCATCTTCTGAAATGGAAGGATGTGCAACCACAATACTATCGGTGGCAATACTCAGAGGTTCTGGTTTTCCCCATTTTTCTCCACTTCGTTTCGAAACTAAAATCTGACATCCCAGATTATCGCGTTTATGCATTTCGCAACGGGTAAAAAACATCGTATTGTAATCTTTGCTCAAAGAAACGGCTCCTTCTTCAAATTCAGTATTAATATTATCTTCTAGAGGAACCGGGGTACTCCAATTTCCTTTCATATCTCTTTTAGAGGTAAAAATATCGGAAAAATTGTAGCCTGTAGCTCCATGATTTTCATCACCAGTAGCTTCATCGCGCGAAGAGGTAAAATAAATTTCATCATACTCCGCTTTTGCATAAGCAGGGCCGTAGTCGCTTGCGCGTGAATTAAAAAATTTCATTTCGGCTACTTTGTATCCATTAGGATTTTCAAGCCATTTTTTGGCCTGATCACAAGATTTGATGCCAATATCTCCACGGGGATCATTCGGAACCAACTTTTTATACTGTCGATAATTCTCTTCTGCCTCATCAAACTTTTCATTTACTTTTAACGCATCGGCATAATAAAGATAGATCAATGGATTGGGATACTCTTTTTGTATCGTTCGTTTAAACCACATCTCTGCCTTTCTGGGTTGATTAGTCCTTCGGTAACACTCTGCTACCTGAAAAGTAATTTTAGTTTTTAAATCATTATCCGTAACCTTACTATATGCATCCCTTAACCTATCAATAGCTTCGTAATACTGTCCGTTTTCATAATACTCATTTGCTTTTTGATAAACGCTTAATTGGCCAAAAGCTAATGAATAAGTGACAAAACTCAAGATAGTGACAAAAAATATTTTTCTGATATTCATATTTTTTCGAATTACAACATGATGTAAAATGTAAAAGTAAAACTTTTTAAACAAAATAAAAAGATACGTTAAAAATAGCATTTTTTGTTTATTCCAATTAAATACAACGACATATTTTACGTTGTTCCCTAAGATTAAATCATCATCTTGATTTTATTTGTAGGAAAAACAAGCAATTACCTTGTAAAAAGCAATTCTCTGTATTTAGGAAACGGCCACAATTCATCATCAACAATTAATTCTAACTTATCCACATGATATCTGATTTTTTCTAAAAATGGAACGACCTTCTTAGAATATTCAGTAGCTTTTTTCCGGATATCTTCAATTTTATTAGCTTTTTTTCGTGCTTCAATTAATTCGTCGGATAAGTCCTTAATTATTTCAATCCGCTCTGATATTTCACTAATGGTATTTAGTTGTGATTTTGCCATATGTTCAAAAATATTCTGCGGATAAAGCGTTTTAATTCCTTTAACATTTTCAAGTAAAATGTTTTGGTATTTTATTACCGTAGGGATAATGTGATTAAGAACTAAATCGCCCAACACCCGGGCTTCAATCTGTACTTTCTTAACGTATATCTCAAGCCGGATATCATATCTGGCTTCCAGCTCACGGGCAGTTAAAACCTGAGTTTTAGCAAAAACATCTTTTGTCTGATCACTTATAAAGGCTTGTAAAGCCTCTGGCACATCAGAAATATTAGACAATCCACGTTTTTCGGCTTCTTTAATCCAGTCATCACTATAGCCATTTCCTTCAAATCTTATTTTTTTAGATTCGCCAATATATCTTTTGAGAACTTGAAAAATCGCTTCATCTTTTTTTACCCCCTTATCAATTATAGCATCCACCTCTTGTTTAAATTCAACTAGCTGATTTGCTACTACAGTATTTAACGTAATCATTGGAGAAGCAACGTTAGCCGAAGATCCCACAGCACGAAATTCGAACCGGTTTCCGGTAAAAGCAAAGGGCGAAGTTCGGTTACGGTCGGTATTATCGAGTAAAATTTCCGGAATTTTACCAATATCCAATTTTAACTCCGTTTTTTCATCAGGAGTCATTTTTTTATCCGGAACTCTTTTTTCCAACTGGTCGAGCATACTGGTTAATTGCGAACCAATAAAAACCGACATAATGGCCGGAGGAGCTTCGTGTGCCCCTAAACGATGTTCATTCCCAGCAATGGCAATGCTGGCTCGCAAAATATCAGCATAATCATGTACCGCTTTTATAGTATTGATTAAAAAGGTTAAAAATTGTAAGTTATTTTTTGGCGTTCGTCCCGGAGACAATAAATTTTTCCCGTTATTAGATTGTAACGACCAATTGTTATGTTTTCCCGAGCCATTTATTCCTTTAAAAGGTTTTTCGTGAAACAAAACTCTAAAATCGTGCTTTCGGGCAACCTTATCCATCAAAGTCATTAACATTTGATTATGATCTACCGCCAGATTAGCTTCTTCATACATCGGAGCACATTCAAACTGGTTCGGTGCTACCTCGTTATGCCTTGTTTTTATAGGGATTCCTAATTTATAGGCTTCCACTTCGAATTCACACATAAAATTTTTTACTCTGTCGGAGATAGAGCCAAAATAGTGATCACTAAGTTGCTGGTCTTTTGCCGATGCATGGCCAAGCAATGTGCGTCCAGTAAGATAAAGATCGGGGCGGGCATTGAATAAAGCATTATCCACTAAAAAATACTCCTGCTCCCAGCCAAGCATCACATCCACTTTAGCAATTTCTTTATCGAAATATTGACAGACATCTACGGCTGCCTTATCAATATAATTTAATGATTTTATCAACGGTGTTTTATAATCTAAAGCTTCGCCAGTGTAAGAAACAAAAATAGTTGGAATACACAACGTATTATCAAACACAAAAGCTGGCGAAGAAGGGTCCCAGGCAGTATATCCTCGTGCTTCAAATGTGTTTCGTAGCCCGCCACTTGGAAAGCTGGAAGCATCGGGTTCTTGCTGAACAAGCAATTCGCCCTGAAAATTTTCTACTACCCCTCCATTATCTGCTGGTTCAAAAAAAGCGTCGTGCTTTTCAGCGGTTGTGCCGTTCAACGGATGAAACCAGTGAGTATAATGGGTCGCTCCTCGGTCAATCGCCCAGGCTTTCATGCCGGTAGCTACCTGATTAGCTATTTTACGATCGATACGAATACCCTTTTCAATGGCTTCCAATACTTTTTTATAAGCTTCGCCGGATAAATACTCCTGCATTTTCCGGCTGTCAAAAACATTAATTCCAAAATATTCGGAAGTTTTTACTGAAGGAAGTTTTACTTCTAAAAACTTACGGTTTAATACTTCGCCAATAGCTTTAAAACGAACAGAACTCATAAAACATTATTTTAAGGTTAAAAAATAATAATCAGATACAAAAATAGTATTTTTTACAACAACACCCCCATTTTATAGAGGGTATTACAAATAATTTTTACACTTTTTATACAAAACACCCTAAAATTAAATACTTCATAAATAAAAATAATTGTTTTTGCAAAGCATATAAAAAAATCCGGCTTTTTTTAAAAAAGCCGGATCGTTAAAAAATATATGTTTTTGTTATTTATTCATTTCGGCAAAATATTTATAGAAATAAGGAATAGTATTCATTCCATTAAAGAACTGTTCTAAAGGATAATTTTCATTGGGTGAATGAATGGCATCATCTTCCAAACCAAATCCCATTAAAACAGATTTTGTTCCTAAAATCTTTTCAAATTCTGAAATAATAGGAATACTACCACCACTACGAACAGGCACAGGCATTTTATTATACACTTCCTGATAAGCTTTTTCAGCCGCTTTGTAGGCAGGTAAATCAATAGGGCATACATAAGCCTGGCCACCATGTAAATATTTAACATTCACCTTAACATAGTCGGGGGCTGTTTTCTCGAAATGGTTTTTAAATAACTCAGCAATTTTCTTGTTATCCTGATTAGGAACTAAACGTGAAGAAATTTTTGCATAAGCTTTCGAGGGAAGTACTGTTTTTGCTCCTTCTCCGGTATATCCACCCCATATTCCACACACATCGAATGATGGCCTGATGCCAGTACGCTCAGGAGTTGTAAATCCTTTTTCGCCATATAATTCTTTAACATCTATTGCTTTCTTATAAGCTTCTTTATCAAAAGGTGCTTCACTCATTTTCTTTCTTTCTTCATCCGAAACTTCTAATACATCATCATAAAAGCCGGGGATAGTAATATGGCCGTTTCCATCCACCATATCGCTAATCATTTTAGCCAACACATTGATTGGGTTTGCCACAGCCCCACCAAACAATCCTGAGTGCAGATCTCTGTCAGGGCCGGTAACTTCAACTTCCCAGTAAGCTAATCCG